>JAYVGE010000174.1:0-29944 GCA_043772515.1 Flavobacterium sp.
ATGAAATTTTACGAAAACGAACCCGTAGCGAGAGTTGCGAGAGAGGCTGCACTTTTGGTCGCAAATAAAATAAGCATAACCATGTTGCGTAACAAAGCAATAGATGTTGCCGAAAAAGGGTACGAAAAAGCAAAAGAAGGTTATTCTGTCTGGACAACTTCGTATTTGTACAAATTAAAATGGGATGATGCAACTAGTAATGCTTTTTATCAAGATTTATGGATAGATGGGTCTACAAGTGGTAATGTTCCAGAAAGGAAAGCAAATTTTGACAAATCAGATTTATTTCAATTAGAGCTTATAGGTTCCGAAAATGCTACGAGTTTGGTCACTTTCTCTCTTTCAGAAAAAAGAACAGAAGAACAGATAATCAATCTAGCAGTAACTAGAAACGTAGACAATGTATATGCAAAGCTTCAAAAAAAGTATGACGTTTTCAAAACCAAAGTGCCCTTGTATACAGGAAATCCTTTGACCGCAAAGATTGGAATGAAAGAAGGTTTAGAAGGCGGAGAAAAATTCGAAGTTTTAGAAGCTAATATGGATCCAAAAACAGGAATCATCGAATACAAGAAGAAAGGAACAATAAAAGTAGATAAAAATTCAATATGGGATAATCGCTACAACGCAGGACTTCCTGTTATCGACGAAACAGGTGCCGAAGTTAAAAATCCTATAGAGGTAACCACTTTTGATGGTGGGAGCAAGTTTTACTCAGGAATGTTGATAAGACAAATTAATTAATTGCATACGCATTTGTCCTAATGGATTCATCGATTAAGAATCAAGATAAATGGAAGTGTTAAAATTCTAAAATCGCTTGCTTTCAAAAGTGTTATTACAAAGAGAGTCAATGGATTTTATAATTAAAAAAAAACAGTATTATTTAAAGGTTGGCATCGTTAGTAGGTGCAACACAAAAACAATTCGAAATTTAATTCAGGAATTGATAATCAGACAAATCGCAGCATAATCAAGGCGATTTGTATTCCTGTCAAAAAAACAAATAGTAGCTACATATGAAAAACATTAAATTAATTTTCGCTTTATTATTTCTTATTACATTATCCAATACAGGGGTTGCTCAATCTCAAAGAAGAGCAGACAAAGATACCGAAGCTTGGAGATACGAAATAGAAGCTGTTCAAACAGGGGTTCAAGGAACGTACTTGATAAAAGTATGGTCCTATTCAAAAAAACCAGAAGTGGCAACAGAGCAATCAAAGAAAAATGCGATTCATGGTGTTATTTTTAAAGGATTTACCGGGAAATCGGGTGTTCCAGGACAAAGCCCTTTGGCGAATAATGTGAATTTGGAAGATGAAAAAGCAGACTTCTTTAAGCCTTTTTTTAGCGAAGGCGGAAAATACATGAAATTTGTTTCGCTATCCAACGACGGAGCAGTTGCTGCAGAAGATAGAATGAAAATAGGTAAGGAATACAAAATTGGCTTAATCGTAGCTGTAAATGTTGCCGAGTTACGAAAAGATTTAGAAAATGCAGGAGTAATTAAATCTCTTTCTAGTGGTTTTTAAGGTTTTGTAAATAATGTTTTTGATAGTAACATAAAATAAATTAATAGTATAACAATGAAAAGAATAGTTTTGATAGTTGTCTTTTTCTTAGGCACAACAATGACAATCAATGCACAGGCAAAGAAACCAACAATTATGGTTGTGCCAAGCGATGTTTGGTGTAACCAAAGAGGATACATGCAAGAGTTTGATAATCAAGGAACCTATGTAACCGTACCCGATTACAAAAGAGCGCTTCAGGAAGATGCAGCTCTATTAATCGTGATTAGTAAAATTAATGAATTGATGGCCGCTAGAGGATTTCCTCTAAAGAATCTCGAATCGGTATTAAAATCATTAGAAAGTGAAGCAGCAGAAAATGCGATGTTAACCAGCAAAACTAGTGGAGCTGCAGTTGCCGAAAGCCCAATCGATAAATTAAAAAAAGTGGCCAAAGCAGATATAGTAATGCAAATGACTTGGAATGTAAACACAATCGGACCTAAACATTCTGTTACTTTTAACATTCAAGGTTTGGATGCTTACACAGACAAGCAAGTTGCAGGAGCTTCTGGAACAGGAAGTGAATTAATAGGATCGACTTTGCCAGTCATGTTAGAAACGGCGGTTCTGTCTCAGATAGATAATTTTAATGTGCAATTGATGAGTCATTTTGATGATCTTTTTGCAAATGGTAGAGAAATTATTCTAAGAATGAAAAAATTCGATTCTTTTGCAGGAGATTTTGAAACGGATTATGGAGGAGACGAATTAGGAAATCAAATAGACACTTGGATGAAGAACAATACAGTAAAGGGGCGTTTTAGCGCAACCGATGCAACCGAAAACATGATGCTTTTTGAGCAAGTTAGAATTCCGCTTTTTGATCCAAATGGTAAAGCAATTGATGCAAAAGGATGGGCAAAAGGACTTCAGAAATATCTAAAAGACACCTACAAAATTGAGTCTAAATTGATGACAAAAGGATTAGGCCAAGCTTCTATTGTGGTTGGTGAAAAATAATTTTAATAGTAAAATAAGATGAAAAAAATAATTTCAATTCTATTTTTGTTTTCAATTGTGGTCGTAAAAGGGCAAACTTCGAGCCAATCTGCTACTGCTTCCCAAATTGAACTCAATACATACATCCCCGAGCAGGTAGAAGGACTTACCGACATTGCACGAAATAATCTCGACAATAAATTGGCTCAAATTGTTACTGCAAATGGTATGGGAGTGAGCTCTAATAGTTCTCGATTCATTATTACGGCAAACATTGTGGTATTGACCAAAGATATTACACCAACTGCGCCACCCATGCAAGCCTATACTTTGGGAGTAAATCTTTATATTGGTGATGGTATGGAGGGAATTAAGTTTTCTACTCATTCGGTTACTCTAAAAGGGGTGGGCGAAAATGAAACCAAAGCGTATATGGCTGCCTTAAAAACATTGAAAGTAAATGATCCTCAATACCAGGTTTTTATAGAAAAAGCCAAAGTTAAAATCGTAGATTTCTACAATCGAAAATGTGATTTTATTATCAAAGATGCAAAAGCGTTGGCAAGTCAGAGTCAATTTGATGCTGCTTTGTTCAAATTATCGACTATTCCTGAAGCGTGCAAAGTATGTTATGACAAAAGTGCTCCTATTGCCAAACTAATTTACAAACAACAAATCGACAATGATTGTAAAGTAAAATTAGCCGATGCAAAAAATAGTTGGAATGCCAGTCAGAATCAATATGGAGCTACTTCGGCTAGCGAGTATCTAACTCAGATTAGTCCTAATGCAAGTTGTTACAAGGAAGCACAAGCATTCTCTAATAAAATTGCCGCCAAGATACTGGCAGATGATAAAAGAGAATGGAGCTTTAAAATGAAAGTGTATCAGGATGAAGTTACTGCAGAAAAAGAAGCTTTGAAAGCAGAGAGAGCCATTGCACTTGCGTATGCCAAATCGGAGTCGGTAAATTATACGATTGTTGGCTGGTGGTAATTTAGCTATAGAATAATTACAAAAAAAGGCGCAATTATTTAATTTGACTACTGACCAAATTATTAATTATGAGGTAAGATTCTAACGGAAGTAGTTCTTGAAGATAAAACAGCTGTTGAACAAATGAGACTTATTGAGCAACTCGAAGAAGATAAATCCTTTTTAATGTTATTTATAAAATACTGATAATAAAATAATTAAAGATTTTTTTACTAAAAATGTAACAACACTATAAATAACAAAATAACAAAAGCAACTCATAAATGAGTTGCTTTTGTTTGTTTGATTATGTTTGTTGCTCATCATTGTGTGTCCGAGGGACGCATCGCACTAGCACCTGTATTACTTAATGCTCAAGCTGGCAGGTGATGTCGCTAACATACAATTGATTCGGAGTTCTTGGCACAAAACCCCAGGGTAAACGCATAACCTCATTATAAACCTGTTCGAATAATCGAGCAGGTTTTTTTTGTAAAAAAAAGCAAAATAGCAATCAAATAACCATCAAACTTATCAAGTACATAAAACTATCATTTAGAAATCCACAAAAAAAACATATTTACCTCTATTTCAAACATTTACAAAAACCCTTATTCTATTGAGACTGAGATAGCAAGACCAATCACATCAATCATAAAATATTAAAAATTTATAACTAAAAAGACATATAATAATATTTTATTGTTAAATTAGGGTATTATTAATCAATTATTTAACCAAAAATAACCAATCATGAAAAGAAATTTACGTGAAAAAATTGTCTTAACAATGACAATTACCGCATTTACATTTGGTGGCTATGCCCAAACAACCGACAAAAATGTAAAAGAAAAAATCACCAACGAAAAAGGTATTCCGACACAGATAACCTTTAACAACCAATCTACCTATAGATCGAGTGAAGCAAGACAAATATTTAAAACCCAATTGGGATTAAAAGACAACTCAGAATTTTCGAAAGTAAAATCCGAAACCGACAAGTTGGGATTATCTCATGAAAAATACCAATTGTTTCACCAAGGAATCAAAGTAGAGTTTGCAACGTACACACTACACTCCAAAAATGGGAAATTAGAATCGATGAATGGCGAGTTTTACACTTTAGACAAAGTAAACACAAGTCCAAAACTAACAAAAGAGCAAGCTTTTGATCGCGCAAAACAACAAATAGGAGCGAAGGAATACCTTTGGGATTCACCCAAAAACGCAGCAGAAATCAACTATCAAAAACCAACAGGAGAACTCGTTATTTTACCCATTTTAGACAACAATACGTTGAGGCTTGCTTACAAATACGATATTTACGCAACCAATCCGGTAAGTCGAGGAGATATGTATATCGACGCTATAACTGGAGAAGCTTTATTCTACAATGCAACCATTAAGCATTTGGGAGAATTTAGTCACGGGAAAACAAAATCTAAAACTCTAGATTCATCACTGATAAGCGCTGCAAAAACAACGATTGTAGCTGCCAATGCTGCCACAAGGTATAGCGGAACACAATCTATACAAACTGCTTTAAGCGGCTCCTCCTATATATTATCTGATGCGACCCGTGGCAATGGGATACAAACGTACAACATGAAAAAAGGTACTAATTACAGCACTGCGGTAAATTTTACAGACGCAAATAATGATTGGACTGCTGCGGAATTTAACAACACAAACAAAGACAATGGCGCTCTTGATGCGCATTGGGGAGCCGAAAAAACATACGATTATTGGTCAACAGTACATGCTCGAAACAGTTATGATAATGCTGGAGCAACCATAAAAAGTTACGTACATTTTGACAATGCCTATGACAATGCCTACTGGAATGGTAGCGTAATGACGTATGGTGATGGTAGTGGCACCTATTTTGATATTCTTACCTCAATAGATGTAGCCGGACATGAAATAGGACATGCTGTATGCTCGAATACAGCAAACTTAGCCTATCAAAAAGAATCAGGAGCGATGAACGAAGCATTCTCTGATATTTGGGGAGCTTGTATAGAATATTATGCGGCACCGACAAAATCCATCTGGTTAATTGGTGAAGATATCGAAAGAAGAGCAGGTCATTTGTCTTTACGTTCTATGAATAATCCAAAGAGCGAAGGACAACCCGACACTTATGGAGGAACAAATTGGAAAACTATCAATTGCGGAACTCCTACACAAGCCAACGATTATTGTGGAGTACACACCAATAGCGGTGTTTTAAATCACTGGTTTTACATACTATCTGTAGGTAAATCGGGCACAAACGACATCGGAAGTACATACAATGTTACAGGAATAACAATGGACAAAGCCGCAAAAATAGCCTATCGATTAGAGAGTGTATATCTTTCGGCAAACTCAACTTTTGCCAATGCCAGAACTTACGGAATTCAATCTGCCACCGACCTTTATGGCGCTGGTTCTCCCGAAGTAATCGCAACAACAAATGCCTTTTATGCTGTTGGCGTGGGAGCAGCTTATCCTGGAGGAACAGATACTACAGCACCTACTGCTCCAACAAATTTGGTTGCCTCAGGAACAACCGCAACCACAACCAATTTATCTTGGACAGCCGCTACAGATAACGTAGCAGTTACAGGCTACAATGTATACAAAGGAACGACACTAGTAACAACCATAACTGGTTTGAGCTATACTGTACCTGGGCTAACAGCAAGTACCGCTTATACGTTTTCTGTAAAAGCAAAAGATGCCGCAGGAAATGTGTCTGCAGCAAGCAATGTGGTTTCTATAACCACCAGTGCAGGTACAACAGACACCACTGCTCCTACTGCTCCTACTGCTTTAGCCGCTTCTGGGACAACTACAACAACAACCAATCTGTCTTGGACAGCATCTACAGACAATGTGGCAGTTACAGGTTACAATGTCTACCAAGGAGCCACTTTGAAAGCAACCGTTACCGGAACAACCTATGCTGTAACTGGATTAACAGCAGCAACAACGTACACCTTCTATGTAATTGCAAAAGATGCCGCCGGAAATAGTTCTGCCGCAAGCAACACCCTTTCTGTTACAACCTCATCTACGAACATTACTTATTGTACATCAAAAGGGAATACGGTTACAGACGAATATATTGATTATGTAGGTATTGGAGGAATAGCCAATACAACCGCAGCCAATGCCGGTTATGGAAATTTCACAAACTTAACTGGAAATGTACCTTATGGCTCGAATACAATAAGCTATAGCGCTGGATTTACTGGCTCTGCATACACCGAAGTTTGGGCTATTTGGATTGACTATAACAAGAATGGAACCTTTGAGACATCTGAAAAAGTAGTCACAAGATCTTCTTCTAGTAGCGCCATATTAAGTTCTACATTTACTGTTCCGACAACTGCATTGGCAGGAACTACAAGAATGAGAGTTGCCATGAAATACAATGCTGCCTCAACGGCTTGCGAAACCTTTACTTATGGAGAAGTTGAAGACTATACCGTAAATATCGGTGGTACTGCATTCGACAGTGGCGTGAACACAATTGTTGCTACTTCTGAAGAAATAGAAAATGAAACAAATATTTACGACTTTTCTATGTATCCTAACCCTAGTACTCATTCCTTAAACGTTAGAATGGCAGATGACAGGAAAGCAACTTTTGGCATCTTTAACACACTAGGTCAAGAAGTTAGCAAAGGCAATTTATCTGCAAACAGCATCGATATTAGCAAGTTAGCCACTGGTATTTATGTAATCGAAATAAATGATGGTCAAAAAACAATCACCAAAAAATTCATAAAAAAATAATTTTTCAGCAAAACCAAAAAGCCTCTCCGAAACGAGAGGCTTTTTTTTGGCATCTTCAAAAATAGACAAAATAAATTTTGTTGCTATTTCGTTTAGCACTATTTAAAGAATTAAGCCTTAGAAGTTATATTTCCCTCCAAGATAAATATTCCTACCGCTGGCATTGATTCCAGAAGCAAAAGTTCTGTATTGTGTATCCAAGATATTTTCTATCCCCGAAAAAAAAGTAAACTGTTCTGACAACGACAATGCCCCTTTAAAATTATAGGTTTCCCACGAAGGTGTTCCGTTTTGGGGAGCATATTGCAAATTATCTTCTCCACTAGGCGAGTAATTCCGTAACTCTTTTTTTCCATTATACAACATATACAAATCGAGATTTACTAATTTACTTTCGTATTTAAAACCTGTTTTTCCATAGAAAGGTGCAATATGATCCAAAGGAAAATCACCATTGTCATTTTGCACTCTACCGTGAGTAAAATTAAAAGTTCCGTAAAACAATAATGATTTGGTGATATAACCTTTTAAACTCGAAGAAACTCCAAAAACAGACCCTTTTCCTTGATTTTGATTAGCATAAATAAGACTGTTTTTTCCTCCATAAACAATAGAAGATTCACCATTTAGCATAAAAGTATCGGTTACTATTGCATCATAAAGTCTGGTGTAATAATAAACATTTTCGAACTGGAAACGCTTTCCACTCCAAAAAGTAATACTTAAATCGGCAGTTACGGACTTCTCTGGCTTCAAGTTTTTATTAGGCACAATTAAAGTTCCTGCTGCAGATTCGAATATTTTTGACAAATCATCAATATTTGGAACTCGAAATGCAGAAGCTACGTTGAAAGCTATTTTTGTATTTTCACTTGCATTATTCACAATTCCAACAGCACCACTATACGTAACGTTTTTTTGAGAGACACTCGTATAAGGTAAATTCAAAAAATTGGTTGCTATTTCACTGTTCAAAGCGGTATAACCTGCTCTCACACTCGCATTATAGGAGGCCGTTTTGTTTATATCCTTACTGTAAGAAGCAAAACCTTCGGCTCTAAAAGTGTTGTTTTTTCCATCCGGATAACGGGAATCGGCAATGCCCTCAACATTTGTTAAAATATTTTTTTTAATCCCTAAAGAATTCAAATCATCATAATACACATCAATGCCATAAATAAAATCACCGTTTCCTATTTTTGTTTTAAAATCAGAATTGACAGCAAACACCGAAACTTTTTCGATTCTCGAAATCTCATTTGCATTACCAAAGCTTCGGGTAATTCTGCTTTCTTCGACGTTTTGATAACTGGCTATTACACTCATATCTGTGTTCGAAAAAGCATTTTTTAGGACTAATTTATAAGCCGAAAGTAATCTTTTCTGCGGGCCATAGTTCCAAACTGCCGATTTAAATTTTCCACTTGGAGTCAAGTCGGTTAGCCTGTCATATCTAGGAATGTCTGATGTGGTAGAATACTGCAAATTCAAACTATGCTGTGTATTACTATTTTGCTGAAAAAGAATCTTTTGCATAAAATCGTACTGTTGGTATCCAGAAAATTTTTGCACATATTTATCATCATTGGCAACTTTGGTGTCAACACCAGCATTGGTTGCTACATAATAGAGTCTTTCACCAAAAAAGTCATTGGATCCGTTTTTCTGTTTTCCCATTTTTAAATCATCATAATCATTATAGGAGAATGCCGTTAGGTAAGCCCATCTTTGACTAGCAAAATTAAAATCTAAATGACCTGATTTTCCTTGATTTGCAGTATTATAATTGGTCAAGAATACGCCAGTAAACCTTTTGTTTTCTGTCTCTGAAAGTAATTTTGCGTTTTTAGTTTGCAAATAAATCGCTCCGCCAAGTGCGTCACTGCCATAAATAGTAGACGATGGACCAAAAAGCACGTCTACATTTTCGATCATGTTTTTGTCGACAGTAACAATGTTTTGCAAATGTCCCGCTCTGTAAATTAAGTTATTCATTCGAATCCCATCAACTAGCAAAAGAATTCTACTAGATTCAAAACCTCTAATAACAGGACTTCCGCCTCCTTGCTGCGATTTCTGAACGGCCAAAGTTCCCGAATTTCCTAATACATCGGCACTTGATTGAAAGTTTTGAAACTCGATTTCTTTTTTAGCAATACTTTCAATTTGTTGCGTAATTTTTCTTTTTGGTTTTGCAAATCGCTGTGTGTTTATCACAATTTCATCCAATCCTATTGCGTTTATGGTATCTTTTTTTGCTTGAGAAAATCCAGCCAAAGACCAAAGACAAACCATTACGGTTATTGTTTTTTTCATGTTTATATGATTTTTGTTTAAAATAAATACTTCAAAAAAAACAATTTTAACATGGAGGATCAAACACTGAATAGATCAATAATTTGGCTTTTAAATTGAATTGTGCATTATAATTTTCAATTGCATTAATTTTAAAATCAATTTTAAAACTCCAATCTACTTTGTCTTTATGTACAAGATGTTTAGAGAATATGGCTCTTTTTTTCTCGGAAGGAAATCTTTTATGTTTATTTAAAACTTGAGAAACTACTAATCTAAATTCATTTTCGAAATCATCCTTTACCACTTTTGCAATAACTTTCGAATGAAATTGTTGAAACGAAACCACATCATAAAAAACATTCTTGTATTTTATTTCTGTTTTATTCGAAAAGTCCCGCCATTCTTCAGAAGAAAAAGTTATCGATTTACTAAATTTAATGTTTTGAATCTGATTTTCGTACCTTATTTTTTGAATCTGACGCAATAAATTATCTGAATAAGTCAAAAAAACACCCGTAATATAGAATGAGATGACAACTATGAGTATGACTCGTATTTTATTTTTTAAGAACATTTATATTTTTGGTTTTCAAAATAAAAATTAAACGCATTTACTGTTTCATAAAATAAACTAAAAAAAGTCTCTTAAAAAAACATCATTATAAATATGATAGCGCTTTTAACTTACAAAACTATACTATTTCACAATAAGTTTTGTGCTAAATGTATCGTCTTGGTTGCTTTCTCAGCAAGAAACACCTCTTAGCTAAATAACCTCTCGCTTTACTTCGCTTTGAAAGGAACTTTTACAATAAAAGTTTCCCCTTTTCCTTTTATATTGGCCATACTCTGTATTGTCCATAAATCAAGGAGATTGTCGCCATCAATAATACTACCACTATAATCTCCCCATGCCACCCCATCAGCAGCTCCTTTGCCTTCTCCTACACTCATGACTCCTCTTATTGTTCCTAAAGCATCTTTGCCCTCTCTATAAGCAAATCGTGGACTGATAAATGAATTATTATTTACTTCCTGAAATCCAATCAACACATCATTTTTTTTATTTACTGCAATCGTTGTTTGTATATAATTGGTAGCATCACTTTTAATCAATCCCGTTTGTAGAATGTCTCCCGTGGTGGCATTGATTTGATGCCATTGCACAGCCGAACGCTCTTGATAATTTACCGCTTGCGAAAACCAAATACATCCGTTTTGATACACCAGATTTTTGGGATTGCGATCGCCACTGGAAACTTTTTGTTCCGTACCCTTTTGCGGAGATGGGGGAGGATAATCGATATACTTTAAACCGTGCGGTTTTTGGGATACAACTAAACAATATAGACGTCCTTTTGCATCTTCACATACTTTTCTAATGACAAACTGATCCTCTTCAATAGCAAAAAAATACAAATCATCAATAGCATCCTGCATAAAAACGGGATGTCCGAGACTTCCTTTAAAATGATAAATAGTCGCTGGATTTCCTGCTTTGGCATCGGCCATATGCAAAACAAAAGTATTTTCGTCTCCTCCTGGATAAGAATAACCAATCCATTTTTTACTGTAGCCAATACCACCTCCATCGACTTCTTCTGTTCTTGAAACGGGGTAAATATTCCATGCACCTGTCGGGTTGCTCGTTTCAGAAACAGAAATATTTACTGGTTTTATCTCGGCTGTGTCGTAATACCACCACAAATCAAATAAAAATACTTTGTTGTGAATATCAAAACATAGCTTTGGATCAATACCATCGTTAAAACATTCTTGGGAAACACCTTGTACAAATTCGCCCTTTTTATTGTAAATCATTAGTCCGCTATTGGTTCCTTCCAACACATAGCCACCTCCAACAGCAATTTGCGGATCTACCTGCCGGTCACCATCCATAGAACCATTAAAAACTTGATAACCATTTACAATCTTCGGATTGCCACCTTGTCGGCGCTCAGAACATTGACTCTCATTGTTAAAATTCACTTTGTGAATTGGATTGACCACTTCGGTTTTTGAAGGGCGTATTGTATCTCTACTCATTTGAGCATTTACCCGAGCAAATAGCATTAATGATAAAAAAATTAAACTTGAATTTTTCATTATTGTATTTTATTTTTTGATTATTGTACTTGTCACGAAATTTTACTTCGTCCTCATTTTTAGAAGACGTTACACAATCTGATGGTGTCTTTTTTGATTGAAATACAGCACCATTGAATCTCTTTATTTTACAAAATGAGTAGTTAAAAAAATAGCGAATTATTTACGGATTTAATACCATTTAAACTAACGCGCAACCTCTAACTTCACAACAAAATATAAAAAAAGACCCTATCATAAATAAATATGACAGTGTCTTTTTAACTAACAAAATAAATTATTTGACAAGAAGCTTTGCACTAAAAGTATTCTTTTGGTTACTTATTTTTAAACCATAAACTCCAATAGATATATTAAGCAATAACTCGTTTAAACCTTCCTTTAAGGTAGCATTAACAATTAATTTTCCCGTAATATCGTAAACAAACAATGTCGAATCGCCCCATTCTGCTGGTAACTTTATTTTTAAGGGCGTGTTACTTTTTAAAGGATTTGGAAATATTATCGGCAGTTCTTTGACCTTGACTTGGTTTTCTTTTGTCGAAAGAGTAGCATTCTGACTCAAAGTTAACTGACTAAAAGAGGTCAAAGTAAGTCCCGTTGAGAAGGATATTGCAGCACTCGCTCCTGTTCCGGTTCTAGAATCTCCAGTATCTAAGGCTGTTCCCCAAGTGGCTCCAAAATCATTGCTTTTTCTTTTGTACAAATTATAGGTGTTTGCAACACTTGAGGAACTATTTAAGGCAACATCGGTAAAAGTCAAATTAGTTAATGCTCCAAATGTCTGATTACTCCCATAATTATTTACAGCCCAATAGGTATTGAAATTCAATAAATTATCTGGTAATGCATCTGGATTTATCGTTGATTTTGAAACCCAAATATCGCCATTAGGCAAGGTACTATTTGGAAATGTCATAGAAAATCCTGTTGTAGAAAAGTTCTTTACCCCGCTAGTGACAACATTAATTTTCTCACTCACTCCTCCAAAAACTGGAGCACTAGAAGCATCATGACCAAAAGTCGACCCTTTGTATGATAAATAATCATTCCCAACTTTGTTTAAAGATATAGCGCCAGACTCTTCATTAAACTGATAATACGCCACTAATCCTGTTAGGATTGGATTCCCAACATTGCTTTTTGTTAAATGCCTCCATTTTCTAATTTCGTCTATTGCTAAAGCCCTGTTCCAGATACAAACCTCATCTATTTGACAATTAACAAGACGATCATTGTACCCTCTACCATAAGTTCCTAAGAAAAGTTTTGTTATAATTTCTGATGATATCGTTCCTGCAACACTACTCGCAACACCATTAACATATACGGTCACACTGGTACCATTACTAACTAATGCAACATGAGACCACTGATCTGCTGGTGCTATTAATCCAGAACTCCAACTCCAATTAGGATGAAATCCAAGGGTATTGTTTCCGTTTAAAAAGTTCATTCCAAAGGCATTTGTGTTGTTCTGACTCATAAAAACGGCACTATAATCCGTTTGAATCCCATTAGGTTTTATCCAACACGAGAAAGTTAATGAATTGGTATCGAGGTTTAAATTAGAGACATCTAGATAATCCTGCCCTGATACTCCTTTCAAATTGGCTACTTTTCCAGGTATTGTTTCAACCGCTGCAGTACCACACTGATTCAACACCTCTACAAGTTCTGATATCGTTTGCGTATCGGTCCCATAAGTATCGGTAACTGTAAGTGTTACACCATATTTACCATTGGGTGCATTGGCATACGATATTTCAGGATTTTCCAAAGTAGATGTCGCAGGAGTTCCTCCCGGAAAGCTCCATGACCAAGTAGCGCTTGCGTTACGAACGGTTGAATAATCTTTGAATTGTACTTTGACAGTTTGAGAACAGGTTACTTTACTAGTATTAGCCGAAATTTGTGCTTTGGGTGGAGAGATTTCATATAAAGCATGCTCAAAAGCACCTCTTGATGTTCCTATTTTTAACTTGCTTTCATTATAATTGATAAACATAAAACGAACATCTGTATTGGGCAATCCGTTTCCTAACATAGCCCAGTTTGTCATACTGTTGTTTTTGTAATAAATCCCACTTTTATTCCCTACATAAACGCCACCATTTGATCCCCTTTGAAAAATAATTTTCGTATTTGGATTTGTAGTCAAAATAGATTGGGTAAGATTGGCCCAAGAAGGACTAGGCGCATTTGCATTATTGGTTTTCAATACTTTACAAACAACTTGTACGCCACTATATGTAATCCAGACTTGATTTGGATCTACATCACTTACAGCAATATCAGACATGTTAGTCATGTTACTACTTTCTGAAAGCGAAGGAGTGATATTTGTCCAACTTACACCCGCATCGATAGTACGCCAAAGTTTATTATTGGTCAATCCCTCTATAACGTACATATATTTGGGGTTGGTCATACATATTTTTTCTCTAAAAACTGGACTAGCAAACGTTTTAACAATAGCAACGCTATTTCCGTTGTCCTCTGTTTTTATAAGTGAATTTTTCCAAGTGGCAAGATTGGCATTTCCAACAGGATATTGCCCTGCATGGTGCGTAATCATGGAGTAATAATAATTAGGATGAAATTCTATAGAATTGAAATAATGATAAATTCCTCCAAGATCCAGAAAATTAGATTCGTCAACCAGCGTATGGACACCGGTTCTAAAATACCTGTAATTACTATATCCTTGACTGTAAATATATCGGTCGTCTAACGGATTTACATCGGTATTTCCTTGATCGGCTCCAGTACCATTGTACCAATCAAATCCATTACCCGCTTCTTTAATCATTACGGGACCATGATTAGCACCGCCAGCAACTAGATTCGTTTTAAAAGCCGAACCAAAACCCCATAATTCATGGTTACTAATACTATTGGTTTTGGATGTATTTGTCACACCACCATCTAATGACAAAACCGATTCTCCATCGGATCCTATCAAAGCCCTGTTGTTTACCATATCTAGAGAACGAAGATCCGAATGCTGTTCTGTTGTACCTTTCAAAAAGGAAACTCCATTATTTACTGAATAATAGTTGTTTTTATGACTGTATGCCCCAAAGACCAATTTATTTTCATCCTTTCGATCCATAGCAACGTCGCCATGATGCACCTCAAGAGGAAATGTTCCTGAAATCATGTTAACTCGTTTCAATGCCTGAACACCAGTAGTGCTATTTAGCTTATACAATTGTACTGCGTGATGACCATACGTATCCGTTCCTGTACCCAAAGCAACATAAATAGAAGTCGCATTATTGGATGGTAGTAATAATTTTGCCCAACCAATTACTTGTCCGTTTGCAGTAGCGTCTAGAGTTATAGTTGTCAAAACACTAAAACTTAGTCCGGAGTTGGTAGAGCGATAAATCGTAGCCACATTATTGTTCGTGGTCGATATAAAATAAACCGTAGCCGTATTGGTAGTACTCCAATCTAGCATTTCGCTATTTACAGAGCAATCGTCAACAATATAATAATTAGGCAAACCAGTAACTGTACTCGTCCAAACGGTACCACCATCTGTTGTTCTATACATTTTATCTCCCCATCTTGCCACAACTATATTCGGGTCTGTTGAAGACACCGCAATATCATAGGCTTTACCCGTATAATTGGCACTTGTTAAGGTAGTCGAAACCCAGTTTGCCCCTCCGTCTGTTGATTTTAGGAGCTGTTTACTACTCAAAGCATACACCGTATTTGGACTACTGGTACATACATCAATATCCAGATATTTCTCATCTGGAAAATTCGAATCGGTTAATGTCCAACTATTCCCTCCATCTGTTGTTACCCAAAGACCACCCATCAAAAAGGATACGAACATTTTCTGAGAATTGGTAGGATCAATTCTATTGAGATACACATACCCTCCGTGGTTTCCTTTCCCTGAATAGTCCGTAGTGGCACTGTTTACAGGCCCGAGCAAACTCCAACTACCAACAGTATTGGTTGTGGTCCCAGCAAACACGTTATTGACACTACTGTTTGATATCGAAGCATCGAATGGTGGTGGTGGCTGTACGAATCCGTCTTTGTCTAAATAAAAAATATTTTGCTTTATCCAAGATTCACCTAATTCTCGCGGTTTACTCTCCTCCCATTTATGGTTCCCAAAATAGGTGTCAAATTTTTCTTTAATTTGAAAATAATTAGCTCCAGATTTCATGCCTTTAAACCAGGCTTGCTTTTTATGCTTTAATTCGTATTTACTATCTTCCTTTTTTTCTTCTCTTTTTTGAGAATACGAGAAATTTATTGCTAATAACAAAGCAAATAGTAGTAGTGCTTTTTTCATAATTTAAAAGTTAATGGTTATTATTTGGTTTAATAGTTTTTTTATGATATTGTTTTATGTCTTTATAATAGAAAAATACCTTAATAATAATAATGTCATTTGATTTTGTGTACATTAATTCTTCACAAATCATTTATTAGTGATTGTTTTTTCTAGCCTTTTGTCAACAGATGAAGCTCCAATGATGATTTTAAAATCGCCTGATTCAACTTTCCAATCATGTGTTTTAACATCATAAAATCTAAAAGCATCGGTATCTAAAATAATTGTTACCTCTTTTGTTTCCCCAGCCTTAAGCAATACTTTTTCAAAACCTTTTAACTCTTTAATTGGACGTTCTACTGAACACTTTTGCTGACTAACATAAACTTGTGCAATTTCTAAACCATCTCGACTACTCGTATTTTTAAGTCTAAAATTAACAATTGCTTTTTCCTTAGTTTTAGCATTTTCCCAATTTACTTTCAGATTACTGTATTCAAACGTAGTGTATGATAGTCCGTGACCAAAAGGGAAAAGCGGTTTGATTCCTTTCTTCTCGTACCAACGATAGCCAATAAAAATTCCTTCTTTATAAGTAATTTTTGTAGTATCTTTTTTGGTGCGATAATTTTCATCATAATTGCCATAAGCTGGGGAATCTTCCCATTGTCTCTCTATAGAAATCGGTAATTTACCTGATGGATTTGTCTTTCCAAAAATTATTTCTCCAAGTGCATTAGCTCCTTCCGACCCAGCATAAAAACTATGAATAATGGCAGGAGTAGTATCAGCCCATTCACTCATATTTACACCTCCACCAGCATTAATAACTACAACTGTATTCGGATTAGCGGCAAGTATCGCCTTAGCCAATTCATTTTGTCCTTTTGGTAAATCGAATGATCTATCCACACCCTCTAGCTCTGTACCAGAATTAAAACCTAAACAAAGTATAGCCACTTCACTTTGTTTTGCCACTATTGCTGCTTTACCCAAGTCAACACCATCACTATATTGAATTAGTGTATTGGAATCAGCATTATTCATAATTCCTTGTAAAGTGGTCACATCATACCACGGATTTACCTTTGAACTACCCCCGCCTCCAAGTGTAAAATCATTAGTTGGCTTTAAGAATCGATCTTTATAATATACAGGGTTAGCATTGAGACCTATTACGGCTACAGACTTTGTATTTATAGTTAACGGCAATAGTTTTTTTTCATTCTTCAATAACACAATACCTTCTCTTGCAGCTTCTTTTGCAATTTTTATTGTAGCCATATTGAAAATCGACAAACTACTATCTAATTGTCGTCGATCAAAAAAACCCAAACTTATAGCTGGGTAAAAAATACGCCGAACCATATCGTCTAATCTATTCTGTGTAATGATTCCTTTTTTTAAGGCTAATTTCATTTTTTCAGGTGTAAACCAATTAAAACTACCCATTTCCATATCTAGACCTGCATTAGCAGCCACATCTGTACTATAAGTACATCCCCAATCACTCATTACCAACCCTTTAAACCCCCACTTTTCTTTTAAAATCGAAGATAAAGTTGTTTTATTCTGAGTATTCCATTCCCCATTAATAGGATTATACGCTGCCATTACTGCCATTACTCCAGCTTGTTGTACTGCGGCTTTAAATGGCGGTAAATAAATTTCATTTAAAGTTCGTTCGTCTACCTCAGTATTCACAGTATAGCGGTCAAACTCTTGTTCATTTCCTACATAGTGCTTTATTGTCGCTGCCACTCCTCTTTTTTGAACAGCTTTTATAAAAGGAACAACCATTTCTGATACTAAAAATGGATCTTCACCATAGTATTCAAAATTTCGTCCACTTTTGGATGATCTATACATATTAACACCAGGCGAAAGTAAATAATGTATTCCTCTTGATCTCCATTCTTGTCCAAAGGCATCTCCCAATGATGACATAAGGGTACGATTCCATGTTGCCGCAGTTAAGATACTAGATGGAAAACAGGTAGCCCGACCATGAATCCCCCAAGAGGCAATTCCTACAGGACCATCCGCCATAATAAAAGGTGGAATACCTAAACGTTCTACTGGATGAAAATAAAAATCATTATACCCTGTCAGCATATCCATTTTTTCATCATTAGTCAATTGATTCACAAGATCGCTTAGCCTTTCCTCTACTGATAAGTTGGTTTGTAAATATTTAGAGGTCTCCTGTGAATAACCTTGGCAAATAATAACACCTATCATAACTAAAGTAATCAGTTGCTTCATATGTTTCATAAATGTTTATTTTTTAATTTTTCGTTACTTTTTATAAAAATCTATATGGCAGACAAATCGTAATGAAAGATAGGGTTATTTTTCAACCCTATCTCATTACCTTTAATAAAAGCAGTATTCTTACACCTTTTTATATCAAAAATACTGGAATACTATTCTTTTGCCCCTTATAAATAAAAGGCAATCTAAACAAAATTATAAAGATAGATTCAAAACAAAAAAGGTATTACTCTGCTCCGTAAATGTTAAACTTCGCTAAATGAATATAACAATTTAGATCCCGCAGTTGCTAGTTGACTTCATTGGGTCATTGGGAGTCAACCTATTTCTTAATTGTATAAGGGATTTTCATTTTTACTTCCCAAGTTCCTGTATCATTAATTTTCATACCCCAACGGATATAAGCTCTATTACGAATTTCACCTGTAGCAGGATCAATATAGGCTGTCCAGTTTTTTACTCCGTTTTCCGACTCATAAACGGCTTTGTCGACCGTAAACGCATCTCCTGTAGACAAATAATACATCAAATAAGCGCTTGTACCATTGTAATCTCTGGCATATTGAGGAAATGGTGGTGCTGGCAAACCAAAAGTGGTACTTTCGGAATCTACAACCGTTCCAATGGTATTGTCATGATAGTTCTGTAAATATTTGGCTCCATTTGGAAAAAAAACAACCTTAGACGGATTTACAGCAACTCCATAACTATCGGCTATAATCATTTTTACTTTAACACCCAACTTTGGCTCATCGCTTATTTTTTTTATGGTTATATAGCGATTTGTCCCGTCTAGCACACTCGGTACTTTGGGGTCATTGTCGTTCAATACCGAATAAGTGTAGCCAATATCAAATACTGGTGCAGTAGTAGACCCTTTGATTAATTGTAGTCTTGATCGCATCTCGGTCGGAAATTCTACCACATTAAAGGAACCTAATTTTACATGTGTAAATTTGTTTAACTGTCGTTCTCCACGAATGTTTTTTACGTTCACATTTACAACAAAATCATTATTTATAACCTTTTGCGTAGCCTGTGTAAATGCAAATTCGCCACTTACTGGATTCATCAAAATAGATGGTTTTTTTGACAGTTCTAATTTTTTCATTGCCAATTCTAAAGTTGTGTCGGTATTGGGGTTAAATGGTTTTAGCCAAATTAAAATATCATGCTCCGCTTGCAACTCAGAGGTTGGCTTTCCGTTCTTATCGGTAATACTGGTTATCTTCCATTCCATCGGATAAGAAGACCCTTCGGTCGCAGGAGTTGGTGAGGTCGTAAAAACACCTCTAGGAACTACTATCGTGTCTTGTAGCGAATGTATATTGTCGCTAATATAGCCTACTTCTGGCTGCTGACAAGAGACTACAAATGTAGCTATCACTAAAAAATAGATTATTTTTTTCATTGCTTTTTTGTTTTTTTTTAAAATTTAATAGCTTAAAAACTAACCAAATGCCCTATAAATAGTTTCTATAGGACTATTTCCTATTTTGTATTTGCGATTAAATGAGGCTTAAATATTAATCACGGGGTGCTTATATAATTTGAAAATATATGGTACCCTTGGAGCACATGGATAACGCCATTGGTAGACATCAAATTAGATGTTCTAATCACCGTTTTTATGTCAGCCTCTTTCACGTCAACGATTTTACCTGGAAGATCCCAATCAGCACCTACTTTGAAAGTATAAAATACGTATTCGGGAAAATTATCAAGTTGTTCCTTGTATTGTTCTACAGGCTCTAGGGAAAGAAATCTTTCCTCTGCGTTGTGGGCAATATAAATTTTCCCTTCTTTGACCAACTTGCTACGGTCTAGACTTTGGTCAAAAATATACCCTCCCAACATTACTTTTAAATCTGCTTGAGGAATATCGTTTATGGTAAAAGTCGCTGTTGGATCTGCATTTCTCTTTTGTGCCAAAATTATTTTAACATAATTTCTAATCGATAGATTATTTGGAGCAAAAAGAGTTGTTGATTTGGCGTTTACTACTCCTATCATATCGGCTCTTTTAATCAACAGAGCCAAAGTATCTAATTGCTTATTGGATTTTAAAAAATCGTAAGTTGTCATCCCCAAATTCTGATTGGCTACCCCGCCATCAACGAGATAATCGTTGTTGGAGCAGGAGTATAAACCCAATAGTAGAGTTAGTAATAATAATGTATTTTTCATGTTTTTATCCTCGTTAGGTTATTAATAAATTACAATTTTCCTTTCCAGAATTCGGTCTGAATAATTGCGGGATTAATAGAAATAATAGATGGTTCAACAGGCCAAAAATACCCCTCTTTTGCAATTCTGGCGGGATTCATCCAATTTACTCCTGTGTAATAATTCATTCTAATTCTATCGAATCCAGATTGTCCTTCTCCTACCAACTCAATGGCACGTTCGTCAAAAATAGCTTTGGTAAGTGCCGCACGATCTGTAGCTCCAGAATAATTTGGCACATTGGCTTTACTCCTAACCATGTCGATGTCGGCAATAGCGGCTGTAGCATTATTCAATTTCATATAAGCTTCTGCTCTAAGAAGATAAATATCCGCCAATCTGAAAATTAGAATATTTGATTCTGAAAAAAAGGCACCCGAATCCGTTGTATTGGGGTCGATTGATCCTTGCGAATATTTCAGAAGAAACGATTTGTCAGGCGACTTATAATCAAAGAAAAATAAATCTTTACGAATATCATTGTCTCTATCCGTATCCGAATCCATCATTCCCTTTCCGTAAAAATCTGGACTAATAAAAGGAGACACGCCAGAAGGATATTTAAAAACGGGATAATTCAATGTTAGTCCAGTGTGACTTTTGTCGGAATCAGTTACCCTAAAAGATTCTTTTTCACTCGAACTAATATTAATTTCAAAAAGCCCCGTTTTAGACCTCCCTAAGCACATTGATTCAAAACCCGCTACACCTTCCTTGGCATAATCAATAAGTGATGCATTGCTATTGGTAATTACCGAAGTGGCCGCAGCGATAGCTTGAGCAACCATTTGAGGATTGCCATTGTCTCTACTAGCATACCATAATGTAATATGTGCTTTTAAGGCTTCGGCACTTGCTTTGTTGGCTTGAATTGCCCATCGCGGACTTCCTGGCGATGCGTATTCTAATAAGCCAATGGCTTTGTTGGCGGCTTCTAGAGAATAATCTAATACTTTCTTCTCATCCATTCTTGGTTTGGTAAGTATAAAACCATCCTTAATTAATTGATCTGAAGTCTCAATCACTTCATCAACGATGGGTACATCTCCCCAAATACGAGCCATATAAAAGTAAGATAAGGATCGGATGAATGCAGCCTCTCCGATAAGTCTATTCTTCTCTGCTTTCGATTTAAATTTGCTATCTGGCATTTGGCTCACATACTTTTCTATAGCAAGTGCCCAGTTTGCGGCTCTGTAAAAACTTTTCCAGTCACGAGAATTGTCTCTGTATGGCAATACATAATTGCCTGTTCCTTCAATATAATTAACAATCCAGTTATTGCTATCCATAAAAGTCAATCCTGTAAACTCCCCCCACAACAGGAAATTGGCATCGGTGGTTATTGCGTTTTTAAACAATCCGTAGCAACCTGCAACTGCCGATTCGGCATTGGGTTGAGAAGTCCAAAAATTGTCTGGAGTAGCAAGACTCAAGGGTTCTTGATCTAATAGGTTTGTACAACCTAACAGACTCAACAAACCTAAAACCAAAACCCCTATTTTAATTTTTATATATTTTTTCATTTTCAATTCATTTAAAATTTAACATCCAATCCAAAAGAAATCGTTTTTGACTGCGGATAACCGTTGCCATACGTATATCCGTGTTCATCGACTTGCGAAGCATCACTTACCGATTTCGAGCGTTGCCACTGATATGGATTTAGGACCGAGGCATACATACGAACACGCGTTAAATGTAGCTTGTCTAAAATGGGGCTTTTGTCAAAAGTATATCCGATAGAAGCGTTAGAAATTTTCCAGAAATCACCACTTTCAATCCACATAGACTGCGGTTGTCGAAACCTGTAAAAAGAGGGTAATCCCGTAGTACTAGGATACAATGCTGGAAAGCGTACTCCCGAAGCACCATCTCCAGGTTGTTGCCAAAAAGTAAGATTGCTTAAATCTGCCAAACCTCTTTCTGCCCATTCAGTACCTCCTCTATCGTATTTATCCATATAGCTTTGTAGTACCGAATTCATAATATCAGACCCAAAAGAGAATTGGCTGTAGGCTTGCAAATACCATCCTTTGTATTTTAAGTTTACATTAAAAGAACCTATAATATCTGGTGTAGGTTTAAACTGGGTATCCAATTTATAGTCTCCCTCTTCGTTCAGAAGGTAATCTCCATTCAAATCTTTCCAGATAGGAAAACCTGGTGCAATAGTAGCCCAAGCATCTTTACCCTTATAAGGCTGTCCTGTAAAAGGATTTGTTGTCAATTGATTCAAGTCGTCCAATATATACTCGTTTCTAAACAATACAGGAAGATTAAGTGGCAAACCGACAACATAACCAAAATCTCTACTATTTGAATCTACTCCGTAGTAATCTTTGTTACCGTTGGGGAGTTTGGTTACATAGTTTTTGTTTTGACTAAGGCCTAAACTCAATTCTAGATTCCAGTCATTTGTTCTCGGGAAGACGTTCCATTTAATCATGGTTTCCCATCCGTAGTTCATCACTCCAGCGATATTTGCCGATGCTTTATTGTAACCAGAATGAGCAGGAAAAAGAACAGGGAATAACAATTTGTCTGTTTTTTTGTTGTAGGCATCGAAGGTGACATTCAATCTGTTCTTGAAAAAATCTAAATCTGCTCCTATATCCCATTGCGAGGAGTTCTCCCAAGACAATTGGTTGTTCCCAATAGCATCGTAATCTGGCACAACTCCTTTTACGCCACCATAAGAGGAAACATTCATTAAGTTCGAATCCCAACCCGTTGGTTTACCTCCGTATCCTAATTTGTATGATCCATATCTTAAAAAGTTGGCGTCAAATTGTTTTCCATTGATACCATAACTGGCTCTTAGTTTACCATAGTTAAGCACTTTTCCTATACTGTTTTTAACGAAATTTTCCTCAGAAAAAACCCAACCCACAGATACAGACGGAAATTTTGCCCATCGTACGTCTTTACCAAAACGCGAAGATCCATCGATACTGTAGCTACCATCGATCATATACCGTTCTTTGAAGCGGTACCCAATACGACCAAAATAAGAAAGCAAAGCGTTGGTCTCGATACTCGTGTACCCATTTATTTCTTCTTTGGTGTACCGGTCGTTGATTACTTTGATGGCATCGGCTCCAAACCCTTGTGCCCAAAGTCCCATGTTTTCGTATTTGTTATAATCGGTTTTAGTTCCTAAAACACCCGTAAAACTATGACTACCAATAGTTTTATAGTAACTTAAGTAAATATCTGACGATACATTTTTACGAGTGTACAACGCATAACTGGCCAAACCATCCTTTTCTTCACGAAGAGTTGAGGGTTCGTAATAATTTTTCTTCTCGGTACTGTACACAAAATTAAACTGAGAGTTAAAACTAAGTGCGTCTGAGAGATTAAATTTAGAAAAATTGGAAAACGTAGCTTGAATCGCCTCATCGGTATTCAATTTCTCACTCAATTCTCCTCTAATCGATTTCCTTTTTTCATCCGAAAGATAAAATAAGGATGAATTTAGATTTGCAGGGTCTGTGGGTAAAGTGGAGTTAAAATTATAATTATAACCCGAAGGATTTCCTTGACCGGTTTGGTTGTCTGTATAAGTCAAATTTACTCTAAATTGGTTTTCAAAACTTTTCCCAATTTTGGCATTGAGATTACTCGACAGCGTATAGCGTTTAAATCCTGAGTTTTGTATTACGCCCTCTGCATTATCATACCCCAATGATACTCTGTAATTAGAAACTTCTGATCCCCCACGTACACTCAAATTGTATTTATGAGTAATACCCGTTCTATAAAACAAACCTTGGTAGTCTACATTGTTATTGAATGCAGGATTCAAACTATCAGACAATACCATTGGTAATTGTGCCCCTTGCGCATATTGGGATTTCCACCATTTATTGATCATACGCATTTTTGCGTTTCGTTCTGCTGCACCTACCAACATAGGAACCAATTTTGGAATTGGAGAAATACCAGTACTCATCGAAAAATTAAATTCGGGCTTGTCTAGTGCCGTTCCTTTTTTTGTCGTAATAATGATTACTCCATTGGCACCTCGTGAGCCATAAATAGCTGCTGCAGAAGCATCTTTTAAAACATCAATGCTTTCGATATCATTGGGATTCAATGAAGCCAAAAAATCGGTATTAGAAGTATTGTATCCCGCCAAATCTTCTAATGAAGTTTGTACTCCATCAATTACATACAGCGGATTGCTATACCCTGTACCATCAACTGCTCCAGACAAATTCGAATTACCTCGAATAACAACAGAACCTCTGCCTCCAGGAGCACCACTTTGTGTAGGTGTTTGAACTCCTGTAGATAAACTCGCTATTAGAGACGATATACTTAATACTGGTATCGACTCTAGTTGTTTACTGCTTATGCTGGCAACGGCAGCATTCACACTTTTTTTATGAGCTTTTTGATACCCAATAACAACAATGTCGCTCAATTCGTTTTGTTCTGGTTTAAGCCTAATATTAAATTGTTTTTGGCTACCAACTGTTACTTCTCTAGTTGTATATCCTACAAAGGAAATCACCAGAACATCAGTTTCTTTGGCTACAATCGAGAACTTTCCCTCATAATCTGTTTTGACTCCGGTAGCAGACCCCTTAATTTTAACAGAGGCACCTCCTAAATTTTCGCCTAATTCTCCTACTACTTTTCCAGTAATAGTATTATCGGCTCGTTCTTTTAATGTTAGAACTATTTCGTTTGTTACGGGCACAATCAAGATAACAGCATTATCCATTGGCTTGGCTTCAAAATTAGAATCCAGTTCTAGAGCGGCTTTATTGTTGCATTCAATAATAACTATTTTATTGACAGTGATCGTATTCTTGTTACACAATCGCATTACATTAGCTTCTTTTTTTAGTTTTTCAAAACGATTCTCCAAGCTAACTTTACAAATGTTTAAAGAAAAAGTGGAAGTGTGTCCAAAAGTGGTGGTGCTAAATAGGAGAGCAAAAAAGAATATTGCTTTTTTATGTATCCAAAGAATTAATTTTTTTTGTCTAGTTAACATCCCAGTAGGTACTGAGTCTAACATTTTTTTCATAAATTTGGTTGTTTAATGGTTAGTAAATAATCTCTTGTCAGAGTTCTTTTTGATGATTAAATAACTTACAGCTAGGGAAATGTTGGCGCATTTTCCTAGTTTTTTTATGCTTTCTTTTTATCTTATTTTTTCCATTTCTTCCGTATTATTAACGTACTCCAATTATTTTATACCTTATGTTTCTAGCTATCAATGCAAAAAAGTATTCTGCTTTTCATTCATCTAAAAAATGCAAATGTTACATTCAGAATAATGCTCTCGAATAGCAATCGGCTTTGTTTTCTGTTGTGTAAATATTTTAAAATAAATCGTACAATTACCCTTGTTCTTTTGCCCTTTTTCTTTATTAAAAAAAATTTCAATAGACCAGCTATTACTTCCCTATATTTCTATTTTCATAGGTATTCAGTAAACTTTGTTTCAAAGCCAACGCTCCTGCTCGCTCATCCTTTGCTCAAAAGGGTGTCGCCTTGAAAAAGACCAAAATAACATCTACAAATTTTGTTTACTTTATTTCAAAACCTTTACTAAGACAAAAAAGATTTATTTAACATTTAAAGAATAGTTTTCTGTTAAAAAAAGGTCTACTTTTTTATGACTCCCGATAGTAAGTAAAGTTTTGTTTTTTTACTCAACATTCTGACTAACCGTATTTTGAAAACCATCTAAACACTTTCTTCACATCAAATTAATGTTGCCATTCATATGATTATTTTAGTAATACATTACGAATCTATAGATTAAATAGTAACAAAACAAGAAAAACATATAAAAATGTGCTCGAGCACAATATTTTTGTGTATTTTTTAGGACAAAAAATACATATAGCTCTTTTTTTTTAATAAAATTATCTTTTTTTAATAAAATTAACACAGTCCATTACTTAGTAAATGTTATCAATTATTTTTCGTTTCGCTAACATTCCGACACCTATTTCCTCCAACATTTTTCGTAAATTCTACCTGTAAATTATTAACAACGAATCTCTTATATCTCTTTTTTTTTAAATGATTAAATAATTTATAGATAGCAAAATATTAGTGTATTTTTCTTCTATTTTCATATGCCTTCTTTCCTCCATCTAGATGTTTCCTCCTTCAAATGATATCCTTTCTCAATCAATATTGTTTCTTTAATACAGCTTATCAAATCGAACGCTTCGACTAGATTGTTTTTTTTTATAACACTCTATTTTCAAGAAAACAACAATGGTTTGGAAGCAATAAATACATTCAAGTTTTTACATTTATTTAATAATTCGTGTAATAATCTTATCGGTATTAGTTGCGGACAGTCATAATAAATTAATGCAAAATACCTAACGCACTACCCGCTTGAATACATAAAGTATAACTTTGTATTTAATTCTTAACTCACAGCTAATCTCAAAAGACAAAACCCCCGCAAACTCAAGTTTTATTGATTTTGTGGGGGTTAAAATTATGGAGCTAGCACAGAAGTGACTTAATTACTATTTCGAAAACTCAACCGCTTTCAATTTATTCCACCCGCCTCGGGTAAAATCTGGGATTTGAATAGGAGCAGAATTATTGTCAAGAGAAATTTCTGTCAGGGGACCCAAACAAGACCATTCTGCCAAATCATACACATCCATATCCAAAGGCAACCCTTTTTGCAAGCAATAAATTAATCGAAAATCCATTATAAAATCCATCCCGCCGTGACCTCCAACTTCCTTGGCTTTTTCTTCTATTCCCTTTACAATCGGATGCTTGTATTTTTCCATCAAAGCTTTTTTTACCTCTTCTGGCATAAAGCTGTGGGCACTAAGTTTTTGATAATTAGGAGCAACATCAGCGCCAACTGTTTTAGAATCTAGCGCATAGCCTTCTAATGGGTATTTATTGGCAAATCCATTTGTTCCACTAAGTTGATACATACGACTGTAAGGGCGAGGGGAGGTAACATCATGCTGAATCTGAATCGTTTTTCCATTTTCGGTACGAATCATGGTCATCGTATGGTCACCATTTCTAAAGTCCTTGACAACTTCTCCCGATTTTTCTTTAATGTATGCGGGATTACCAACCGCTTTGGTATCCATAGAAACCAAATAGTTCATTTTGTCTCCACGGTGAATATTCAACGCTAGACAAGCAGGTCCCATACCATGGGTTGCGTAAAGATCGCCACGATGTTTTTTGTTGTAATCCATACGCCAGTTGTTCCAATATTCGCCCCAGTAAGGCTGAAGTCCGTGAATATAAGACCCTTCGGCATGAAGAATTTCTCCAAAAACACCTTGCTGTACCATATTTAAAGTAGTTAATTCGAAGAAATCATATACACAATTTTCCAATTGCATGCAGTGCTTTCTGGTTTTTTCTGAAGTATCAATCAACTCCCAAATTTCTTTCATTGTAAGCGCTCCAGGTACTTCGATAGCTACGTGTTTACCGTCTTTCATGGCTTGTACACCAATAGCGGCATGATGCAACCAGTCTGTCGCCACATAAACAAGGTCTACGTTGGGCAGGGCTGTTACTTTTTTCCAAGCATTTTCGTCTCCAAAAAATTCTTTTGCTTTAGGCAGACCTAGCTTTGCCAGAACGGCATTTGCCGATTGGGTATTCTTTTCTACCATATCGCAAAGGGCTACTATCTCGACTCCCTCAATATGGGTCATACGCTCTACAGCATCCGAACCACGCATTCCTAAACCAATAAAAGCAACACGAACAATTGGTATCGGAGTTGTCGCTAAACGCAAAACATCGGTTTGACCTTTGGCTCTAGCTGGAGCTGGGGTTTTGATCATTTGAGCTGAACCATCAGCTATTACTAAAAGCAAACAAGCCATTAGCAGGAATTTAAAACTAGTAGTTTTCATGTTGAATTGATTAAATATTAATAATTTTATGGGTATTAAGGGGTTTTAAAAAAATGACTTGTAGGAGAACCAGAATCCTACAAGGTAAGATGTTAAATCGAAATGATTTTATAAAAAGCTGTTCGGTCTTTTTTTATTGTCATTTTTGCCCTGACAGGACTTCTGAAAAAAATCATGATTTATAAATTTAAGCCTTCAAAATTGACATTCTGCCTACAAGGTCTTTTTTGACCTTATAGGTATTAGAATTTATACGTATTAAGCTTTTTCTTGCAAAAAGATCTTAAAACAAACGCTTTTAAATTAATAAGTTCCTTAATGTGTATAAAGGCTACTATTAAAATAAACACTTAACCTTTTTTCTCTAAAAAGAGAGGATACTGCTTAACTATTTTTTATTTCACTTCCCCTTTTTCAGGTATTAAGCTCTCTAGTATTGGCGCATCTATGGTGTGAATTGTTTTCTGAACTACATCGTTCTTTTGTTCGAAAATTACAATATCATTCTCTCCTTCTTTTAGCCAACATCCAGGAACATACAATGTTTGCTGCGGACCAACACTCCAATAACGACCAATGTTTATTCCATTTACAAAAACGATTCCTTTGCCCCAATCCCTCATATCTAAAAAGGTGTCGCCTGTTTTACTTAAAACAAATTTACCTTGATATACTGCAGGTCGTCCTGCTTGTGCTGAATTTTTGAAATCTGCAAAATTAGGAACGGTATCCATTGGTAACACATACATGTCCCAATTTCCGGTTATTGTTATTCCGTTAATAATTACCGGTGATATAATCCCTTTGGTACTGTTTATAATATCGGCTCCGTAATTGACACGTCCCATATTCTCTACTACTATATCTAAAGTAGCGTTGAAGGGAACTTCAATCTCACAATCGTACTTGTTGTAATAGCGGTTTAGTTCTGCTACTTTAACTCCATTCACATAGACAATAGCATAATCACGCAACCCTTTCAATTCTAGTTTTCCACTAATTGGTTGTTTAAATTTTTTGCTATACCAGACATAACCATGTCCTTGATTTAGCTCTTCAAAAGACAAGGGCTTATCTGCAGTAACAGGTTTTATTTTATTTTTAAAAAACGCTAAATCGACCGCTTTACTTATTACAATAGTAGGAATTGATATAACAGGAATTTTGGACGGAACAGTAGGTGTTTGATTATTTTTTAATAAATTCCGTAACGCATTGTATTTTTCGGTTGCCCAACCTGCTTCGCTGATGGGCGCATCATAATCATACGAAGTTAAATCGGGCTGAATATCGTGCTTGTTGTCATAATTGGCACCCGATGTAAAACCAAAATTGGTTCCGCCATGTACCATGTAATAATTAAAAGAAATACCAGCATCCAAATATTTTTGGGTTTGTTTTACCACACTTTCTGTCGAAACCCTAGGGAACTCTTCGGCCCAATGGTCTAGCCAACCTGGGTAAAATTCGGCTACCATATAAGGCCCTTTTCCGCCATTGTAGGCATTAACAACTTCTTTGAGTTTGGCAATATCGTCTTCTCCATTAGCGGTTGGCAATGC
>JAYVGE010000175.1:0-4123 GCA_043772515.1 Flavobacterium sp.
AAATAGCATGTCCTGAAGTACATCCACCAGCGTAGCGAGAGCCAAAACCAATTAGAATTCCACCCATGATAAGAATAAAAATACTTTTGGGAGATTCGAAAATGGTATTTCCAAAAAGAGCTTCGGGCAACAATTTTCCGTTTGGCGCATCAATCTCTAATTGAGTCAGTTGCTCAATTGTCTTAGGATTAATAGAAACGTTTGATGGATCGCTCATAAAATGAACCGCTATAAAACCGCCAAGCATGGCTCCAAATACAACTGCAAAGTTCCATCGTTGTGCTTTCCAATCAAAATCAAAAAAAACCACTCTTTTTCCTATACCTGTCATGGCGCAAAGCGAACGAAGATTAGACGACATTCCGAAACTTTTGCCAAAGTAAATAAGAGAAAGCATTATCATGCCGATTAAAAATCCAGAAATTGACCAATGCCAAGTTTGAAAGATACTATTCATACTGTTTTTTTTGACAAAGATAACACGCTTAAGGTAAACCTTATGTGAGAAATGTTACATTTGTATAAAAAAATAAGACTCTAAAACATTCGTCTATGAATTATTTTAGAACTCATGCATTTGCCCTGTAGATTTTGCCTCCTTATCGAAATTCAAATTCTAAACATTTTAAATGCCTTTTAATACTGCAATGAGTAAATCGACATCTTCATGGGTATTATAATGACTAAAAGAAATACGCAAACTCGGTTTTTTAAGTTCGGAATTAGAGTGTATTTCGGCTAAAACATGAGAAGGTTTAGTACTTGCAGACTGGCAGGCGCTACCTCTGGAAACGGCGATTCCTTTCATATCCAAATGAAATAAAATCATAGCGGTTTTATCTTCCGAAAAAGGCAAAGCGACATTTAGAATAGTATAAAAAGTAGCTTCTCCATTTATTTTAGCCTCGGGAAAAGCAGCTATCAATTCTTTTAAACAATACTTTTTTAGCGTTTCAATTTGTTCCTTTTCGGTTTCTAAATTTCTATACGAAAGCTCCAAAGCTTTTGCCATTCCTGCAATTTGATGTACAGCTTCGGTACCCGCTCGCAATCCTTTTTCTTGTTCACCTCCGTATAATAATGGCTGTAAACCCGAGTTTTTTCGAACAAAAGCAAACCCAACTCCTTTGGGACCATGAAACTTATGTGCGCTTGCTACCAAAAAATCGACTGGTAAAGTTTGCAAGTCAAACCTGCTTTTTCCAACAGATTGTACAGCATCCGAATGAAATAAAGCATCGTGCTCTTGGCAAATACGTGCTACTCGATCTAGATCTAAAACGGTTCCTATCTCGTTGTTGACATGCATTAAACTCACCAAAGTTTTTTTGTTTTGCGAAAGCAATTCGACTAAATTCGTCAAATCAATTGCCCCATTTTGTTTTACGGCAACATAATCTATTTGTACACCATATTGCTTTTGCAAAACAAGAAGCGGATATAAAACGGCATGATGCTCAATTTTACTTGTAATGATTCGCTCTACTTTTAAATCTGTTATCGCCGAACGAAGAATCCAATTGTTGGCTTCGGTGGCACTAGAGGTAAAAATTATTTCTTGCCCAGAGGTATTAAAATGTTTCGCAATCGACTTTCTCGAAAGCTCCAAAATACTTTTGGCATTGCGCCCCAGGCTGTGTGTAGACGAAGGATTTCCATAATCATCCGATAGTACTTTGGTCATTTCTAGAATCACTTCGGGACGCAAGGCCGTCGTGGAGGCATTATCAAGATAAACTTTTTTCATTCTATATAAATTTAACAGTATTAAGAATCTGCAATTGCAGACTGTGAGTCATTTGCTTTCTTTCTGAAGAGTAGTTTTTTATTAAAAACAACAATTGAAATAAAGATTAAAGAATAGGAGCACAATTGCAATTCGGTAACGGCTTCCTTGAAATAAAAAATAGCCAACGAGAAATTAATAATCGGGTTAATATACATCAATATTCCTACTGTTGCCGAACTGAGTCCTTTTAAAGCATACAAATTTAAGAATAAAGGAATAATAGTAAAAAAGACGACTATGCAAAACAGGCACGCATAAAAAACAGTAACTGTCGGTACAGGTCCACTAAAATTGGGGTAAAAAGGCAAAATAATAAGGGCAATAAATAATAATTGAATATTTAAAATTATAAACTTATCAATCGCATTGTTTTTGCGCTGGCTCACTAAATACAAAGCATAGGTTGACGCCACTGCTAGACTATAAAAGATGTCGTGAAAATTATTTAAAGACATTAAAATACAGCTAAAAACAGTAATGGTGACTGCAAACCATTGCCATTTACTCAATTTTTCTTGTAATAAAAAATAGGCGAAAACAGTGGTTAGAATAGGACAAATTAGGTACGCAAAGGAACCTGCTTTGACACTAATATGGTTGACCACATATATAAAAATAAACCAGTTTGAAGCCAAAATAAAAGCACCTCCTAGAGTCAAAAAAATCACGCTTTTTTGCTGTTTTGAGATCATTTTTTTTAAAATAAGTACATTTTCTGCGATTGTCTTTTTTCTAAAAACGAGATTAATAAAAGTCATTAGAATCACGCTAAAAAAAACCCGATAAAACAGGATGTCAAGAGATGAAAAACCCGATAAAGGCTTTAGAGCAAGGCTAAAAAAGCCCCAGATTGTAAAGGCTGTAAAAGCAGCTAAATAAAATTTTGTCAGTTTCATAAAGTATTTTATAGCCGACAAAGATACTACTTTCTATTGTTTGGAGGTTTCTACCACAAATTAAATGGTTTTTTACAAATCGTCTAGAAAATAAAGCTACGACCCGAGATAGCACAATGTGATTAAGTTAAGAATTTTCAATTCGGATCTTTGTCAAAGTCGCAAACCACTTTTCTTTAAATTCGTGGTAGAACCAAAATTAAAAGCGGATACTCTCGGAATTATTGTGAAAAATTGATCCGAAAAAATAAAATAACGTGTTAAAAAAGAGCTTTATGAATTAGGAATGCTAGACAAACAAATTAAAAATTCTATTTTTGTTACAAATAAAATAAAAGATGAAACGATTACTAGGTTTATTGGCTTGTGTATTAATTGTAAACGGTTGCGATGATGGTGATCTGGTTGTAGGGGAGATCGATTTTTCGAAAGCGACGGTACAGAAATGTACCAATAATAATCTTATTTATAAAATACAAAATAATGAATCCTTGCTGCTTGACCTAAAAGACAGCTTGAAAAACGATGTTACTCTAGAAGGCAAACCAACTATAATCGAAATTGGAACAAATAGTAATCGTGTGATTTACCGTTTTTATAACGGAGCCGTTAGTTCGGGAAACATTTGTGACATAATACCACCCGCAACACCCAATGTTACAGGTCAATGGACAGGAAGTACTGGTAAAATTGAAATCACTACTACCACCATTAAAAAAGTTGACCCTATTAATAATAGCTCAAAAATTACGGGCTACAACCATAATATTATTTTCAAAAACATTACTTTTCAAAAACCAGAGGGACCACAAACTCATGAAATATTTGTTTTTGGAGATTATATTTCGGCTACTTTTACGCCATTAGCATTTGGTTTCAAAAAAATTCTTAGCAAATGCGATACCAATTTAATTTACGATTTCACAACCAACGAAAGCTTTACATTAAATATCGATCCCGATTTATTATCAACAAAAACATTAGATACTCCAAAAACGGGTAGCATCACTTCGTTAAAAAACCAACTTACCTACCAATTATTTACAGGTTCTTTATTGACGGCCGATTATTTTTGTAAAACGACCGATCCCCAAGAACCAGCTGTAACTCAAAAATGGAATGCCGTTGTCGGAGTTCCAGAGGTAAGCGGAATGATTGAAGTGACGACGACGACAAACGGAACCGGTTTTAAACATACTATTGTGCTAAAAAAAGTAACACTTAAGAGAGGGAATAGCGACTTTAAGCTAGGAGATAGCTATCTTTACGGAACTCTTTTGACAACAAAATAACTAGTTATTAACCAGTTATAGGTTCAATGTCGTTTCCTTAAGGCTCGTCTAAATGATAAACAGCATGCGATTAAATTTCAATGAAACGATATTGTTTTATAGAAAATAAAGGTTAATTCTTTTTTGATTTAAAATAACGCTATAAT
>JAYVGE010000176.1:0-10249 GCA_043772515.1 Flavobacterium sp.
CCCTTATTCAAAATCACTTCTTTGAATGGGATGAGTGTGTTAATCAAAATTGGTATAGGATTAATTACCTCCAAAATACTAGCCGTTTTTATAGGTCCGTCAGGGATGGCATTGGTCGGTAATTTGCGTAATTTCATGACCACTGTCGAAAGTGTTTCGACTTTGGGATTTCAGAATGGTATTGTAAAATATGTTGTAGAAAACGAAAACAAAGCTGATGAATTCAAGAAAATAATTGCAACGGTCTTTATTAGTATAGTAGTAATTACAATAGTTTTAGGAAGTTTTTTATTTATTTTTAGTGATTATTTGAATGCGATTATTTTTGGAAACAATTTTGAGTATTCCTTTGTTTTTAGAGCATTAGCATTGGTTTTGCCTTGGTATGCCATTTCTGTTTTCTTACTTTCAGTAATTAATGGTTTAGGAAAATTTAAGAGTGTTATTTATATTAATATTATAGGAAATAGTGTCGGATTACTGGTTTCTGTCTTGATGATTTGGCAATACAGAACCTTCGGAGCGTTGCTTTCTATTGTAATTACACCTTCCTTATTGTTTTTTGTTACTTTTTATTTTATTAATAATGAGTTTTGTTTTTTAAAAACATTTTCGCTTCAATCTTTCGATTTTAAAATCATTTTAAAATTAGTAGATTATTCTCTCATGACGTTGGTTTCGTCCGTTTTAGGAGCATTGGTTTTTTTAGCAATCAGAAAAAATGTAATTCAAACGGTTGGATTAGAACAAGCGGGGTATTGGGAAACGATCACTAGAATATCGACTTATTATCTGATGTTTATTTCGACTATTTTGTCTGTTTATTTTTTTCCAAAATTGGCTCTGGCCAAGGATAATGATGCTTCTAAAAAAGTATTTTGGAATTATTACAAAGGGGTACTACCTCCTTTTGCTCTTTTGCTTATTGCGATTTATTTTTCTAGGGAATTAATTATAAAAATTCTCCTTTCCGATGCTTTTTTACCTGTTTCGTCCCTGTTCTTTTGGCAATTACTGAGTGATTTTTTCAAAGCGGCTTCCTTGATTTTAGGCTATCAGTTTTTTGCAAAAAAAATGACGCTTGCCTTTATAATTTCAGAGTTGTTGTCGCTTGTCTTTTTGTTTTTTTCGAGTCGTTATTTGGTTGAAACGCTTGGTGTTCAAGGTGTTATTGTAGCACATGCTCTGAGTAATTTTATCTATCTATTAGGATTGATTATTTACTTTAGGAAGAGTTTGGTTTCATGATTTTTTTGAAAGGATGTAAAAAAAGGGTAGTAAGAGAACATGTCCTTGCTTTTTTTTGTATCATTACAAAAAAATAATTGAATAAATAAGCTGTGAAATGAAAAAACAAAATAAATTATCAGTGCTGTTCCTTTTAGGAATTACAATTGCGGTAAATGCTCAAATTAGTACTGGTGCTGGTGCATCTAGTGTGTTAGCCAATTCGCCAACAACCAATACCAATGTTGGAATTGGAACGACTAATCCAATTGCCAAATTGGATATTGCAGGAGGGTTGTCAGATGGGCAGACTTTTACGTCAAATACAGACAGGAATTATAAGACCTGGATTTTAAATGTAGGTAGTATTGTTAATCCAACAACTGGTTCTCGATTGTTAAAATTTTTAGATTTTCCAGTGTCGAATATAAATGCAAAATCTATGTTTTGGTTTGCAATAGATGATAGAAAAGATAATCAACGTTTCAGAGTTTATGCTGAAACTGGTGGGTATGGAGGTCTTGAGGTAAATGATAACAAACAAAGAAATGTTTTTAAAATTGTAGAAACTACATCTTTAGAAGGATGTAGTTTTAGTCATGTTACACTGCCTCAATCTGACACTAGGATGATTATTGGTTCTGCATATGAGGGTTTAACAGATGACGTGATTAATAATTATAAATTTGTAGTTAAAAATGGCAAATGTAATGGAACATATGGTTTAGGTAGTGCACTTGTTGAAGGAAATATTGTTTCGATGAGTAACATCGGAATTGGAACTTCTAATTTTGTTGATGGGATAGATACGTACAGGCTCTCTGTAAAAGGAAAAATAAGAGCCCAGGAAATTAAAGTCTATAATACTTGGGCTGATTATGTTTTTAAGAAGGAATACAAATTACCAACATTAAACGAGGTTGAAAAGTATATTATCCAAAACGGTCATTTACCTAATGTGCCATCTGCTCAAGAAATAACTAAGAAAGGGCTAGAATTGGGAGAAATGGCAAAGATTCAACAAGAAAAAATCGAAGAACTAACGCTTTATATCATCGAACAAAATAAAAGGATTGAAAAACTAGAAGCCGTTTTGAGAACTTTGGTGAAATAAGAATAGGAACTCTTGATAAACGAAGCAATCACTGCTTCTACTTAAGAGTAAATACTCTGTATTTGTATTAGAGTTTGTACATATTTAAAGGATTAGTACTTTATAGAGTTTGTTTTAAAACATTTACTAAGGTGCTTTTTCAAAAAAAGTTTATCTATTCTACAAGGTCAAAAAAGATCTTGCAGTATTATTCCTGTTCTCCTGCAAGGTCTTTTTTGACCTTGTAGGTGTGTTTTATGTCCTTTATTTTTTCAAAAAGCTTAAATATTTTGTTCTAAATTTACTTAGGCAAAGGAATTTATATTGCAAGACTGCATTGCGATGACGATAAAAAAACAGTAAAGCTTATAAAAAAAATAAAATTAATTTTAAGGATGAGGGAGTTTTATAGCTCCCTTTTTCTAGTTAGATTTCCAAACCTCCAAATAGTGCTCTGTAATCTTTATATAATCGTGTTTGTTCTCAATAAATGATCTGGCTCGTTTGCCAATAGCGATAATTTCTTCTGGATTTTCTATTAAAAAGGACAGTTCCTTTACCAGATAATCTACATTTGGCTTGGCATTTATACAAACCCTTTGGGTTAATTTATAATGTTCTGTAAACTCAATTTCTGCACCTGTAAAAACTACTTTTCCTTTTGCCATAGCTTCTAGAGCGTTGTAGCCTTGGTCGTGGGCATAAGCTTGGTCGAGCAAAATGTGAGCTTTATTGTATAATTCGATATAGTTTACGTAGGGAATGTCACGAGAGGTGATTATTTCAATAGCGTTACTGTATTTTTTTTGGATGATTTTAAGAGCCTTCTCAAAAAAGTCATTCCCTTTTTTGTAATAATTGGCTTGGTTAATTCCGTGAAATAGTACAATTTTGTTTGAAATAGATACTGATTCAAAGTTTAATTTATTTGTGTTAATTGGGTTCGGAATCATACCCAAATAATGACTGTCTCCTAACAAGGGGAGATGGTAATCGATGTCGGTTGCTATAATTCCTCGTACATTTGAATAAATAAACTGATGTAATTTCCGAAACGGTTTTCTTCTGTATTTTAGAACATTTTCGAAACTCATTTTGTTTATTTTTCCTTGTAGATAAGGTTGTACAGCCGATTTTTTGTTCGAATTTTCAAAGTAATATTTTACATTCAAATAATCGTAACCCGAAGAAAGTAAAAATGATTTTTTGTTGTTGTTGAAAAGAAATTGAAGTATTTTTTTTTCAAAATAGGGTTGGCAATAAAAACTGTTTTCGTTTATTAGTTGCACTACATCAAAGTCTGTAAATTCTTTTTTGATTTTGTTAAATTGCAAATAGGTAAGGTAAGAGCTTATGTCAAAACCCAAAAGGATGTAGATGCAGACTTTTATCTTTTTGAGTAAGCCTTTATCCCATTTTTTTAGTATACAAAAATCTACAGGAAAGTCTTTAAAACCGTCTTTGTTGCCTAGGATGTAAACTTCATGACCTAATTCCTGCAATCCTTCTTTGAGAGAATTATGTAATCTGCTGTATTCGCTTACGAGTAAAATTTTCATTAAAATTGGGGGTGTATAAAACAAATGTATTTACTTTTTATTAAAAATATTTGTTTTTTTTCAAAATTCAAACGCTGTGAATATTGAGTTGCTATATTTTACGATAGCCAAATCGATAATGATAAGTATTAAGGTTCTGAAATAAACCATGCAAAATTTGACGAAGTTATTTTGGTCTTGCGAGGAACGTGGCAATCAAGACGACATTCTTTGAGTAAAGGATGGGCGAGTAGGAGTGTAGGCTTTAAATAGCTGGGTTATTGAAAGATTTTTTAACGAAGAAAAAGGGTAAAAGAACGAAGAAAAACGAAGTTTATGGAACTCCCATGAATACAGAAATATAGTGAAGTAATTGTACGATTTATTTCAAACATTTACTTATCCTAGAAATTTACAATCGGCAAGTTTGGTGGTGTGATTTAAAGGCGTAAAGTTTTATTTTTGTGATTAATATTGGCGTTTAGTTTAAAATTGTAACCAAAATAGATGTTTGTGTTTTGATTGTGTAATCGATATAGCATCTTTGTCTTCTCAAAACAAATAGAACATTTAAAAATATAAAGTTATGTGCGGAATTTTAGCCATTATAGGAAAAGGAAAAGAAGAACAGTTAGTAAAAGAACTCTCTAAAAGAATGTCACATCGTGGTCCAGACGAAAGTGATTTGCATGTTACAGAAAACGGTCACATTCTAAGTCATGAACGGTTGTCAATAATTGATTTGCATTCGGGAAGACAGCCTATAAAAGGTACGAAAACTGCCTACATGGTTCATAACGGTGAAATTTACAACCACCAAGAATTAAGAGACGGCGTTTTGAAAGGGCATACTTTTAGAACCAAATCCGATTCGGAAGTGATTGTACATTTGTACGAAGAATTTGGTTATGATTTTTGCAATATGCTTGACGGAGATTGGGCTTTTGTAGTGGTTGATGGCGATGATTTTATGGCAGGTAGAGATCCAATGGGGGTAAAGCCTTTGTATTATGGTTTGGATGAAAGAGGGAGGATTTATTTTTCATCAGAGATGAAGCCAATAGCAGATCAGTGCAAAACATTTTCGACTTTTCCTCCAGGGCATTATTATACTAAAGAAACGGGTTTTGTAAAGTATTATAAGCCAGAATACGAGGATTTTCTAAAAGCAGATCAAGATTTAGATTTAGACCTTATTCGAGAAACTCTCACAGAAGCTACTCGAAAACGTTTAATGAGCGATGTGCCGATTGGAGTGCTGCTTTCTGGCGGATTAGACTCTTCATTGACATCGGCTATTGCGTCTCGATTATTAGCCGAAAGCGGAAAAAAATTGCATTCCTTTTCGATCGGATTAGATGAAAAAGCACCAGATGCTGCTGCGGCCAGAAAAGTAGCAGCGTATTTAAAAACAGAACACCACGAAATTCACTTTACAATCGAAGAAGGAATTAAGATATTGGATAAATTGATTTGGCATTTAGAAACCTATGATGTAACTTCGATTAGAGCGAGTACGCCCATGTATTTTTTATCAAAAGCAATTACAGATTTAGGAATAAAAGTGGTGCTTTCTGGTGAAGGAGCTGATGAAATCTTTGGAGGGTATTTGTATTTTAGGAATGCCCCTTCGGCAGAAGATTTTCAAAAAGAAACGATAGAAAGAGTTCAAAAACTTTTTACTGCCGACTTATTGAGAGCCGACAAATCGACAATGGCTCATGGATTGGAAGCTAGAGTTCCGTTTTTGGACAAAGCCTTCTTAGATGCCGCAGTACGAATCAAGGCAGAAGAAAAAATGCCTAAAACCTATGATGGTAAAGAAAAATATATATTAAGAAAAGCTTTCGATACTCCGGACAACCCATATCTTCCAGACGAAGTTTTGTGGAGACAAAAAGAACAATTTTCGGATGGAGTAGGGTACAACTGGATCGATCAGTTAATCGAATATTGCGCTTCTCAAGTAACCGATGAGCAGCTAGAAGGAGCAACAGCAGAATTTCCATACAATGCTCCGACAACCAAAGAAGCTTATTTTTACAGATCTATTTTTAATAAATACTATCCGCAAGAAAGTGCAGCGCAAACCGTTAGAAAATGGATTCCGAAATGGCAAGAAAATCAAGATCCAAGCGGGAGAGCCAATGCCGCTCACGTTCAAGCCGATGTCGATATTGCGAAATCTGGGGTAACGGTGTAAAGAAATCAATGTCAATGTTAATGACAATTTCAAAAATCAATTTCAATTTTAGAAAAAAAAGAATTTCAAGAACAGATCAAATTTTGAATTAGTCGGCAAATTTCCCAGAAGCGTCATTTTTAATGTTGTTTTTGGGATTTTGTTTTTATAATAGGTTTGGTTTTTGTTCTTTTTAAAATTGTCATTGTTATTGCTTTTAGAAATTGCTATTGACATCTTTTGTTGATAACTTAAATGCTTAATAAATGATTTTAACGCTTATCTAATTTGGGTTTTTATATATTTGCGTGTTAGACGAAATTATATTATAGAATAAATCATATGAGCGAAGAAATCAAGAAGGACAATTATTCAGCAGATAGTATTCAAGCATTAGAAGGAATGGAGCACGTAAGGATGCGTCCATCAATGTATATAGGAGATGTGGGGGTTCGAGGACTGCATCATTTAGTTTATGAGGTAGTCGATAACTCTATCGATGAGGCGATGGGTGGTCATTGTGATACGATAATTGTAGATATAAATGAGGATGGTTCTGTTTCTGTTGAAGACAACGGACGTGGTATTCCTGTTGGAATTCATAAAAAAGAAGGCGTTTCGGCATTAGAAGTTGTAATGACTAAAATTGGTGCTGGAGGAAAATTCGACAAAGATTCCTATAAAGTTTCTGGAGGACTTCACGGTGTTGGAGTTTCTGTAGTAAATGCACTCTCAAATCATCTAAGAGCAACAGTTCATAGCAGCGACGGTAAGGTTTATGAACAAGAGTACGAAAAAGGGAAAGCATTATATCCTGTAAAACAAATAGGGGAAACAACCAAAAGAGGAACGATAGTTACTTTTTATCCAGACGAAACGATTTTTACTCAATCTACAGAGTTTTCGTATGATACTTTGTCGGCGCGTATGCGAGAATTGTCTTATTTGAATAAAGGAATTACGATTACCTTTACAGACAAAAGAGAACTGGATAAGGACGGGAAATTTGTTTCCGAAATTTTTCATTCTGATGAAGGTTTAAAAGAATATATTCGGTACTTGGATGGAAACCGGGAGCCAATTATTGCACACGTTATTTCTATGGACAACGACAAGGGAGAAATTCCTGTTGAGGTGGCTTTGATTTATAATACCAGCTATACAGAGAATATTTTTTCTTATGTAAACAATATCAATACCCACGAAGGAGGAACACATTTGCAAGGTTTTAGAACAGGTCTTACTAGATCCTTAAAAAAATACGCAGATGCTTCTGGAATGTTAGATAAATTGAAGTTTGATATTTCTGGAGATGATTTTCGCGAAGGACTTACGGCAATTATTTCTGTAAAAGTGGCTGAACCTCAATTTGAAGGACAGACTAAAACTAAATTAGGAAATAGGGAAGTAGTGTCGCCAGTAAGTCAGGCGGTTGGCGATATGATTGAGGCTTATTTGGAAGAAAATCCAAATGATGCTCGAATCATTGTTCAAAAAGTGATACTAGCAGCACAAGCGCGTCACGCAGCCAAGAAAGCGCGTGAAATGGTACAACGCAAAACCGTAATGGGTGGAGGTGGATTGCCAGGGAAACTTTCGGATTGTTCCGAACAAGATCCAGCAAAATGTGAAGTGTATCTTGTCGAGGGAGATTCGGCAGGAGGAACTGCTAAGCAAGGACGTGACCGTGCGTTTCAAGCTATTTTACCCTTACGTGGTAAGATTCTTAATGTAGAAAAAGCAATGGTTCACAAGGTTTTTGAAAACGAAGAAATTCGAAATATTTTTACAGCTCTTGGTGTTACAATAGGTACTGCAGAAGATAGTAAAGCCTTGAATATTGAAAAATTAAGATACCATAAAGTAATTATTATGTGTGATGCCGATGTCGATGGTAGTCACATTTCTACTTTAATCTTGACGTTTTTCTTTAGATTTATGAAAGAATTAATCGAAGAAGGACACGTGTATATTGCGGCTCCCCCTTTGTACTTAGTCAAAAAAGGAAACAAGAAAGAATACGCTTGGAATGATTTACAACGGGATCAGGCGAATGAAAGAATGGGCGGTAGTGCCGGAATTCAGCGTTATAAAGGTCTTGGGGAGATGAATGCAGAGCAGTTGTGGGAAACTACAATGGATCCTAATTTTAGAACTTTACGTCAAGTAACAATCGATAGTTTGGCAGAAGCAGATAGAGTTTTTTCTATGCTAATGGGAGACGAAGTGCCACCACGTAGAGAGTTTATCGAGAAAAATGCGGTGTATGCCAATATTGATGCCTAGGCTATTTTGGATTTATATAAAATAAAAAATGAGGAAATTACTAGTTTTATTGTGTGTTTTGATTTTGGCTTCTTGCAAAACCAAAGAAGAAAAAATGAAAGAAGCCGAAGAAGAAGGTCATGAATTGGTGGCAACCAAAGCAAAATTAATTGAGGGTGCTGGTGAAGCTCTTCAAAAAGAGGGGAAATCGGCAATAGAAAGTGCTACCAAAGGCGTAGGGGAATTGGTAAAAGGGGCTAATTCAGGAATTACAGAGAGTTTGAATGTGTCAAGTGTTGTTTCTGAACCTACTTTTGAAGCGAACTTTGAAGATTGTAAAGCAGAAAAAAAATATAGTTCAGATACTGATAAAGAGAAAAAAGTAAATATATATTTGATTGCAAAAAAAGATTTTAAAGGCAAATTGATGATGAAAGCTTTTAATGAGGATAAAAAAGAAATTGGAAGAAGCAGTATCGAAGTAACAATAAAAAAAGATGAAGCAAAATATGTAGATTTTTCTTTTGATGAAAGAACGCATTTGTTGCAAACGGATTATTTTACGATTCAGTAATTTTTTTTAATAACGAAAATCAATATTTTTTTTGAATGTTGAGTCTAAATAAGGAGTAGTATTAAATTACTTTTCTTCTTTAGAAAACATAAAACTATAAACAACAAACCAAAAACTATTAAACAAAAAAATATGAAAGTTACAATTGTAGGAGCAGGAAACGTAGGTGCCACCTGTGCGGATGTAATTTCTTACAGAGGAATTGCTAGCGAGGTCGTATTGTTGGATATTAAAGAAGGTTTTGCCGAAGGTAAAGCTTTGGATATTATGCAATGCGCGACTAATACCGGTTTTAATACCAAAGTGTCTGGAGTTACCAATGATTATTCTAAAACGGCCAACAGTGACGTAGTAGTGATAACATCTGGGATCCCTAGGAAACCAGGAATGACAAGAGAAGAATTGATTGGTATTAATGCGGGAATTGTAAAAACGGTTGCAGAAAACGTATTGATTTATTCTCCAGATACTATTATAGTTGTCGTTTCGAATCCGATGGATACAATGACTTATTTGGCATTAAAAGCTACAGGATTGCCAAAAAACAGAATTATTGGTATGGGCGGTGCCTTAGATAGTTCTCGTTTTAGGACCTATTTGTCTTTGGCTTTAGATAAGCCTGCCAATGATATTTCGGCTATGGTTATTGGAGGGCACGGAGATACGACTATGATCCCATTAACGCGTTTGGCTTCTTATAATGGAATTCCAGTAACCGAATTTCTTTCTGAAGAAGCTTTGCAAAAAGTGGCAGCAGATACTATGGTTGGCGGAGCAACACTTACGGGGCTTTTAGGAACTTCTGCATGGTATGCGCCTGGAGCTTCGGTGGCTTATTTGGTAGATAGTATTTTGAATGACCAAAAGAAAATGATTGCTTGTTCTGTTTTTGTAGAAGGGGAATACGGTCAAAAAGACATCTGTATTGGAGTGCCTTGTATTATTGGTAAAAACGGAGTGGAAGAAATTCTTGATATTCAGTTAAATGAGCAAGAGAAAGCCTTGTTTGTCAAGAGTGCCGATGCCGTTCGACAAATGAATGATGCCTTAAAAGCAATTTTAGTATAGCAAATTACGCAAAAAAGAGAGAAGACTGCACTTTAGCAGTCTTTTTTTTGATATTAATCAATAAATAAATTGGTTAATATTTGCGTTAATTATATATTTGCTCGGTTTAAAAAAAATAATGTAATTCTAGATGTTCTTTTTTTGTTTTCAAGAAAAGAAATTTTAGTCTTATTTTATAAGGTTTAAAACAAAAGAAATAAATAAAAAAATAATTAATTTTTAGTAATAATGCAGAATAAAGGACTTATTAAATTTTTCGCAATTCTATTTGCATTGGTAAGTATTTACCAACTTTCGTTCAC
>JAYVGE010000177.1:0-4089 GCA_043772515.1 Flavobacterium sp.
TTTTTTGAATCACCTGTACAGGATAATTACCTGTAGCTGTTTCTCCAGAAAGCATTACTGCATCAGCTCCATCCATAACTGAGTTGGCAACATCATTGACCTCGGCACGCGTTGGTGTCAAGCTCGTAATCATGGTTTCCATCATTTGAGTGGCAACAATTACGGGAATTCTAGCTGTTTTGGCTCTGCGAATCAATTCTTTTTGTACCAATGGAACTTCGTGAGCAGGAAGTTCTACTCCAAGATCACCACGAGCTACCATCAAGGCATCGCAATGAGCAACAATTTTGTCGATATTTTCTAATGCTTCTGGCATTTCAATTTTGGCAATAATCGGAATTTTGTAATCGGAATGCTTCGCTATCAATTCCTGTAAATCCTGTAAATCTCTTGGTGTTTTTACAAAAGAAAGTGCAATCCAGTCTAGATTCTGTTCAATAGCAAAAATAGCATCGGCAATGTCTTTTTCTGTCATGGCAGGAAGCGATATTTTTGTATTGGGTAGGTTGACCCCTTTTTTAGATTTTAATTCTCCTCCTTGTATTACTCGAGCTATAACTTCTGTTTTTTTGTCGGTTTCTACAATTTCAAATAATAATTTACCGTCGTCAAGCAAGATTCTCTCTCCGGGATTTACATCATTGGGGAAGTTGGCATACTTCATAAAAACTTTTTGTGCAGTTCCAATAATATCTTCGGCTGTTGTAAAAGTAATTAGATCACCATCATTGACTACTACCCCGTCTTCCATAACTCCTACACGAAGTTTTGGGCCTTGTAAGTCACCTAATATGGCAGTTGTATAGCCGAATTCCTGGTTTAAGCCTCGGATAATACCAATTTTTTCTATTACATCTTTATAATCTGCATGCGAAAAATTTACTCTGAACACATTTACACCTGCTTCGATCATGTCTTTTATGATCTCTCTGGTGCTACATGCAGGCCCATGTGTGGCTACAATTTTCGTTTTTTTGTTTGTAAGCATTGTGTTAAAAAATTAAATTGTTTTTAGATTTTACTAGATGTGTTGCTACTTCGTAAGCCGTCGAAACACCATCAATTGTATTTAATATATTTTGTATTTCAGATACAGTTGCGGCATCTGAGATGGTCTCTATTTTTAGAAAATAATCTACTTTTTTGAATTCGGGCAGCAAATAAACTTTTGTAGCTATTTCTAAGGTTACGTCAGAGAACAAGTTTTGGTTATTATTTTTCTCTTTTTGTAAAACCTCATTTTTATTCTGAATCAAATTCCAAGAAATTGCTTTCTCTTTGTTGTAAAAATTAAATCTCGAAAAACTGGCTTCTCCATCTTTTATAACAACTTGAATTTCATTCTTGCTTTTGCCTAAATTGATCGAAAGCTTTTGATTGATAAAAAAAGCCAATCGATAATCTTCGAGAGAGGTATGTATTGCTATTAAATAGTAATCAATCTCATCAAATTCGCCAAGTTCTAATTTAAGAATTGCCATTTCCAGAGTAAATAGGGTGTAAATATAGTATTTCTAATGAAGTATTCTTGTTGGTTAACATGTTGTTTTTGTTAATTTATTAACGAAAACGTTATAGTTTTGTCGGAACAGATCCTATTTAGAATCTATTTTTTCTTGAAAAACAAAATACGCACGTTGAGATGCTTTTTCTTCTGCTTTCTTTTTTGAGGTAGCTCTTGCTTTGGCAATTACTTTGTCGTCGATACTCAGTTTTACGCCAAACAAGCGTTGTCCATCAATTGCATTGTCCTCAAAAATGTCGTAATGAAATATTTTTTTCTCTTTTTGACACCATTCGATAACCAAACTTTTGTAACTAATTACTTTTCCTTCTAGTCTAGCAATATTTACGTAAGGAATTACAACTCTTTTTTGAATAAATTTTTCACAATATTCATATCCTCGATCGAGGTAAATAGCGCCTACCAAAGATTCAAAAATATTGCCGTGTATGTTTTCTCCAAAATGGTGTACAGGTACTTTGCTTTCTATGAATTGAATTAAATTTAATCCTTTTCCTAATTCATTTAAATGCTCTCTACTTACGATTTTGGAACGCATTTTGGTCAAGTATCCTTCGTCTCCATAGGGCGCTTCGTTAAAAAGATGGGCTGCTATTACAGAGCTTAACATAGCGTCTCCAAGAAATTCCAATCGTTCATAGTTAATTGGTATTCCCTTTGGATCTAATCGATTGGAGGAGCGATGTGTAAATGCTTTTTTGTAATAGTCTAATTTGTTAGGAGCGAATCCTATTATTTTTTGAATAGTATCAAAAAAAATCCCGTCTTCTTGAGAACGGGATTTTGAAAATATTTTTTTGAATAGACTCATCTAAAATTAAGATTCTAATTTTTTAACTAATACACAAGCATTGTGTCCGCCAAAACCAAAGGTGTTACTCATCAATACTTTTACGTCTCTTTTTTGAGCCACATTAAAGGTAAAGTTTAATTTTGGATCAATGTTTTCGTCATCGGTAAAATGATTGATTGTTGGAGGAACAATTCCGTGTTTTAAGGAAAGAATGGCAGAAATGGTTTCTATTGCGCCTGCCGCACCAAGTAAATGACCCGTCATCGATTTTGTAGAATTTAGATTCATGGTATAAGCATGTTCTCCAAACACATGTTCAATTGCTTTCGATTCTGCTAAATCCCCTAGTGGGGTAGAAGTTCCGTGCATGTTTACGCCATCTACATCGGTAGGTTTTAAGCCTGCGTCTCTTAGGCAGTTCAACATTACATTTTTGGCTCCTAAACCTTCAGGATGTGGAGCTGTAATGTGATGCGCATCGGCAGACATTCCGCCACCGCCAATTTCGCAATATATCTTGGCACCACGAGCCACCGCATGTTCATATTCTTCTAGAATAAGAGCACCAGCACCTTCGCCTAGAATAAAACCATCTCTGTCTTTATCCATTGGTCTTGAAGCTGTTTTAGGGTCGTCATTTCGAGTAGATAAAGCATGCATAGCATTAAAACCTCCCATACCTGCAATGGTTACTGCGGCTTCAGAACCACCAGTTACCATAGCATCTGCATGGCCTAATCGAATATAATTGAAAGCGTCAATAATTGCGTTTGTAGAAGAAGCACAAGCAGAAACAGTAGCGAAATTTGGACCTCTGAATCCGTATTTGATTGAAATATGACCACAAGCAATATCAGAAATCATTTTTGGGATAAAGAATGGATTGAATTTTGGAGTGCCATCACCTGCACAAAAATTAATCATTTCTATTTGAAAAGTTTCTAATCCGCCAATTCCAGATCCCCAAATAACTCCGATTCTGTCTTTGTCTATTTTTTCTAAATCGAAACCTGCGTCCAATACAGCTTCCTCAGAGGAAACCATAGCGTATTGTGCATAACGATCCATTTTTCTAGCTTCTTTTCGGTCTAAAAAATTTTCAACATTAAAGCCTTTTAACTCGCATGCAAACTGAGTCTTAAATTTTGAAGTGTCAAAGTAAGTTATTGGAGCAGCGCCGCTAACACCGTTAATAAGTCCATTCCAATATTCCTCAATATTATTTCCTATAGGAGTAAGCGCACCTAAACCAGTAACTACAACTCTTCTTAATGTCATAAACGGATGTGTTTAGTTATTTTTTTTAACAAATAAAACCCATGCTTACTTTACTGTTTTAGTATTATAAATAGCCATGGGTATTTGTGTGTATTTCAATGATTGAAAATCAATCTTAAATTTTAATTAAAATAATAATAACACCCAATTTTTAAAAATTCAAATTTCAAAAAAAAACAAGCTTCAAAAAGCGAAATGAAATGAATTTACAAGAATTTCAATTTCAAGAAACATCAAAAATGTTTAGGTATCGAAGGTTGTAATTTGTAATTTTTATATTCTAATTTTTTAAAAATTGGGTGCTTGTTTTATTATTTTTTAGCTTCTTCGATGTAAGAAATAGCTTGACCTACAGTAGCAATGTTTTCTGCTTGATCGTCTGGAATTTGAATGTCGAATTCTTTTTCGAATTCCATAATAAGCTCAACAGTGTCTAATGAGTCAGCTCCTAAATCATTAGTGAAGCTTGCTTCTGTTACAACTTCGTTTTCGT
>JAYVGE010000178.1:0-4078 GCA_043772515.1 Flavobacterium sp.
CTTTAAAGAACATTAAAAAAAGGGTACAAAGTCATGTCCCGAAAGATTCGAAATTGCGGAGAGGGACTATAAATAAGAAACAAGAACTACTAGAAGACACCGAATTACTGGCTAAAAAAGGCAACTCCGAAACAATAGAAAGCGAAGTCACACACTAGTGTCCCCAAAAACAACAACCATATGGATAATATCAATGTACTCCTAATTGAAGATGTACCTGCTCAAAGTGATGCTCTTACCAAAGTACTACTAGAGAACAAATACAATGTAGTAGGCGTAGCTACAAACTACACCGATGCCTTAACACTATTCTATCAACTCACCGTAGATATTATTATTATCGATGTTTTTCTAGACGGAAAACCAGACGGAATAACCTTTGCAGAAACCATCAACATTGTCCCGAATGCTTCCAAACCCTTTGTTTTCTTAACCAGTTCTCAAGATCGTCAGGTATTTGAGAGAGCAAAACTCACACATCCGTTTAGCTTTTTGATGAAACCTTTTAATGAATTAGAAATTTTGTACGCCATAGAAATGGCAGTAGAGAAGTTCTATGCCCAAACTAATGTTTTCTTGAGCGAAGACCAAGATACCGTAATTAGCACCGATTACTTGTTTATAAAAAAGAAGAACTCCTTAAAAAAAGTAGCTTTATCAACTATTTTATACATCGAAGTAGAGGATCGTTATTGCAACATTATAACCGAAAACGAAAAGTTTGTAATCATGATTTCCTTGACTAAGATTAGCGCACTTCTCGATAAAAATAAATTCATTAGAACCCACAGAAACTACATCGTCAACTCTGATCAAATCGAAGAAATAATCCTTGCCGACAATCTTATTATTCTAAAAGGGAATCACAAAATAAACCTAAGTGATACCTACAAAGATTTTATAAAAAAAATGAACATTTTATCGTAGCACAAGGCAACTGCACTAACACATTATTAAGACAAGACAAATAGCTATCTCTTCTTTGATAACAATGAATATTGCTTTCATGACATTTCTATTTTTGAATCCTTAAAGACTCCTTATTTTTACTTCAGAAAACAAACTCAATACGGGAACTAGCAAAACGGAACAATGAAAGTAATGCATAATATACAACACCAACTAGTAGCACTAACCATTAAAATAAATCCTTGGATTGGTGTTATCGCCTCCTTAGTCTTAATAATTCCGAGTTTGTATATTCTTCTTGACAATATAGCAATCTTAAGAAAAGAACACTTTATACTTAGCGTCGGAATTTTACTATTCATAAAGTCCTTAAAAACAATATTTGACAAGATGCTCGATATTTCTGAAGACATAGAGTAAACTGCTGTAAAAAACACAACCAAAATATTTCTTGATTCCTCATAACTATAAATAAAACAGAAAAACCTTCTTAAAGTTGTAACATAATTACCAATTCATCGGTACGAATCCGGGAGTCTCCGTTTTATTTTCAAATTATTCCCTCCTTTTTTGTAACTTTTCATTAACGAGATACGTACAATAACTTGTACACTTAAATTGAGGAGAAAAATACCATGAGACAACTTAAAATCACCAAGCAGGTTACCAATCGCGAAACTGCTTCACTAGACAAATATTTACAAGAAATAGGGAAAGTTGACCTTATTACCGCAGACGAAGAGGTAGAATTAGCTCAAAAAATCAAAGCTGGGGATCAAAGAGCCCTAGAAAAATTGACAAAAGCCAATTTACGTTTCGTAGTTTCGGTAGCCAAACAATACCAAAACCAAGGATTAACACTTCCTGATTTGATTAACGAAGGAAATCTTGGTTTAATAAAAGCGGCACAACGTTTTGATGAGACTCGTGGTTTCAAATTTATCTCCTATGCCGTTTGGTGGATTCGTCAATCGATTTTACAAGCCTTGGCAGAACAATCTCGTATCGTTCGTTTGCCATTGAATAAGATTGGTTCTATCAACAAAATCAACAAAATGTACGCTTTATTAGAACAATCTAACGAGCGTCCACCATCTGCTGAAGAAATTGCAAAAGAACTAGACATGACCGTAAATGACGTAAAAGAGAGCATGAAAAACTCTGGCCGTCACCTATCGATGGATGCCCCTCTTGTAGAAGGAGAAGATTCTAATCTTTACGATGTATTGCGCTCGGGAGAATCTCCAAATCCTGACAGAGAATTGATTCACGAATCGTTGCGTACCGAAATTGAGCGTTCATTAGAAACACTAACGCCAAGAGAGGCAGATGTAGTTCGTTTGTACTTTGGTCTTGGCGATCAACACCCAATGACGTTGGAAGAAATTGGAGAAACATTCGACCTAACTCGTGAACGTGTACGTCAAATCAAGGAAAAAGCAATCCGCAGGTTAAAACACACTTCTAGAAGTAAAATTCTGAAAACGTATTTAGGTTAATCCTTCTTCTGACAACTATCGAAATCGGCTCAAGAGGACAAAAAAAATAGAATTCGAGATTCCAAACTCATAGAATATAGGATTTTTATAGCAAACAACAGTCTGATTAACTGTTCGTTTTTTGATTGATGATTGAAACTCCGGCTGATTACCGGAGTTTTATTTTTTTTACATAACTAACCTCAACTAATACCTGTACGATTATTACACGAATTGTTACATAAATACAAAAAGTTGATTGTATTTATTTGACACCATTCTCCACAGATTTCAAGAAAGTGGGCTTTGGAACTTTGACAAAGAGTTGCTAACTGAGGAAAGCCTTCTAAATGGAACGCGGATGACACGGATTGGCTAAAGCCAAAACGTAAAAAAAAGGATTTTTGAAAAGAGTTAGATAGTATCAATTTGTTAATTCCGACATCTATCAGGAGTAAAATCTGTATCAAGAAAAATCAATCATAATCTGTTTAATCACAATCCCTCACGCAAAAAAAAACACTCGACAGTCAATAACAGCCCGCTGTGTTTCTCCTTCATTCCTAAAAAAAACTTTCTCATTAGTTTTAAATAAACTAATTTTGCACAAACAACACAACAATGAAGAATACACTTATTGCTCCTTCTGTTCTAGCAGCAGATTTTGCCAATCTACAACGCGACATCGAAATGATTAATGCCAGCGAAGCCGATTGGTTTCATATTGACGTAATGGACGGTCATTTTGTACCCAACATTTCATACGGGATGCCTGTAATTGAAGCTATAAAAAAACACGCAACAAAACCATTGGATGTTCATTTGATGATTGAAAAACCTGAAAGATACATCGAAGAATTTGCAAAAATTGGAGCAGACATCATTACCGTACATTATGAATCTACTGTTCATTTGCACCGTACGCTAACACAAATTAAAAATGCAGGTTGCAAAGCTGGAGTTGTTTTAAATTTGACTACACCTGTTTCTGTCCTCGAAGACATACTTTCAGAATGTTATATGGTTTTGATAATGTCTATAAATCCCGGTTTTGGAGGTCAAAAATTTGAAGAAATAACATATAATAAAGTTCGAAAGCTTAAAAAGATGATTACCGACCAAGGACTAAACACTTTAATAGAAATTGATGGCGGAGTGACTAATAAAAATGCTATTCAATTAGTTGAAGCAGGCGCAGATGTTTTAGTTGCGGGAAGCTATATTTTTAAAGCAGAAAACCCAACTCAAGCCACAGCCGACTTAAAAAAAATGACCACTTTCTAAAAGTAGTATCATTAGCAAAGCAACAAAAAAAGTCTCAATTTGGGACTTTTTTTGTTGCTATATACAATATTAATAATTTCTTGCCTTTGGTTAATTCTAACCACAAAATCGAAATTGCTGATATGATAGGATCTACTGAAAAATAAAAAATTCTCTTCAGAATAGGAGTTAAGCGTAATTTTAATATTATTTGGCACAAGGCTTTTTCCGCTGTGCAAAATCTCCTGACTTTGCGTTTTTTTAAATGTTTATGAAAGCAGTAAAACTAATAAAAGTCTCCCAGCTAGTACGAGCATTAGTAAACACTAGGCTAGTGCGAGCTTCAAGCTCGTACCCACCATCAAAATCAATTCAAATCTATCTCTAAAATAGTTTGATCATTATTGCCATAATTCCTTGCACTACTA
>JAYVGE010000179.1:0-4075 GCA_043772515.1 Flavobacterium sp.
GGTGGCGCTTTTAAGATAACAGATGGTTTTGTGGCACAGTTTGGAAAAGAGCGGGTTATTAATACGCCAATTTGCGAGAGTGCAATAGTATCGGCAGGAATGGGATTGTCTATCAATGGTTACAAAGCGATTGTAGAAATGCAGTTTGCCGATTTTGTTTCTACAGGATTCAATCCTATCGTAAATTTATTAGCAAAATCCCATTATCGATGGTCAGAAAAAGCAGATGTTGTAGTGCGTATGCCTTGCGGTGGGGGAACGCAAGCAGGTCCTTTTCACTCTCAAACCAATGAAGCTTGGTTTACTAAAACGCCAGGTTTAAAAGTAGTTTATCCTGCTTTCCCTTATGATGTCAAAGGTTTATTGAATGCTTCTATCAACGATCCAAATCCAGTGTTGTTTTTTGAACACAAACAATTGTACCGAAGTGTTTATCAAGAAGTGCCCGCAGATTATTATACAATCCCATTGGGAAAAGCGGCTTTGTTAAAAGAAGGAAATGATATTACGATTATCTCTTTTGGAGCTGCCGTACATTGGGCATTAGAAACGTTGGTTAAAAATCCAGAAATTTCTGCCGATTTATTAGATTTAAGAACATTACAACCTTTGGATACAACAGCTATTTTTGCTTCGGCAAAGAAAACGGGACGAGTAATTATTTACCAAGAAGATTCTATGTTTGGTGGAATTGCAAGCGATATTTCGGCGTTAATCATGGAAGAATGTTTTCAATATTTAGATGCTCCGGTAAAACGTGTGGCGAGTTTAGACTCTCCGATTCCTTTTACAAAAGCATTGGAAGACCAATATTTACCCAAAGCTAGGTTTGAACAAACTTTGAAAGAAATTTTAGAGTATTAATTATATAATCGCTATTCATCGGATAGCGATTTTTTTTTTTACCTTTAAAAACAAAAAACTACTTATGAAAAAAATGATTATGCCAATTGTAGCGCTATTTTTTATTTGTTCTTGTAACAAAGGAAATAAAGCAATTGATGACAAGCTTTCGAATCAAAAATTTGAGCAATACAAAGAACAATATGTTACTGCTTTATGGAAGCTCAATCCCGACTGGGCTGCTAGTCAGGGGTATCACAAGTTAGATAGTGTATTGGTAATTCCGGATTCTAAAACCCAGAAATCCCAGTTAGATTTTGCAAAAGAAAACCTTGATTCTTTGCAAAATTATACCATAGAAAATCTTTCGGACAATAATAAAACTGATTTCTATATGATGAAGAATCAGCTAGAAAGTACCGTTTTTAGCATTAATGAAATGAAAACGTATGAATGGAATCCTTCTGACTACAATGTTTGTGGTGCTTTTGCAGAAATATTAAATGGCAAATACGACTCGCTGGCTGTTCGTTTGCATAATTTTAATGCCAAAATGATTACTATACCAGCGTATTATGAAGCGGCAAAAAAGAATATTAAAAATCCAACGTTAGAACATACCGAATTAGCAATTGCTCAAAATTTAGGCGGAATTTCTGTTTTCGAGAAAGACCTTATCGAAGCTCTTAACAAAAGTAAATTGCCTATTGCAACCCAAAAAGTGATGATAGCAAGAGCCAAGTCTTCGGTAGCAGCAATTACAGGTTATGCCAATTGGTTGAAAAAATTAGACAACAAAACACCTCGATCTTTTCGTTTAGGTTCGACATTGTATGCCAAAAAATTCGATTTCGATATTCAATCGGGCTATAGTTCGGATGAAATTTTTAATAAAGCAGTAACCCACAAGCAAGAATTGCATGACAAAATGTTTGTTCTTGCCAATAAATTATGGAAAAAATACATGGGGACTGCACCCAAACCTACCGAAAAATTGGTACTTATAAAGCAAGTAATAGATAAAATTTCGCTACAACACACGACTCCCAAAAAATTTCAATCGGAGATAGAAAAACAAATTCCAGAATTGACGGCTTATGTAAAAACCAACGATTTACTTTTTATCGATCCGTCGAAACCTCTTGTTGTTCGCAAAGAACCAGCTTATATGGCTGGAGTCGCTGGTGCTTCAATATCGGCACCTGGTCCGTATGACAAAAACGCAAATACGTATTATAATGTAGGAAGCATGTCGGGTTGGACAGCAGAAAACAGCGAAAGTTATTTACGAGAATACAATGATTATATTTTGCAAATATTAAATATTCATGAAGCAGTTCCGGGGCATTACACGCAACTGGTTTATAGCAATCAATCTCCGAGCATCATAAAATCTATTTTAGGAAATGGTGCAATGATTGAAGGTTGGGCGGTTTATTCTGAAAGAATGATGTTGGAAAGTGGTTATAAAAATTCGGATGAAATGTGGTTGATGTATTATAAATGGAATTTAAGAACAATCTGTAATACCATTTTAGACAACAGTGTTCACACCAAAAACATGACCAAAGAAGCTGCGATACAATTATTGACCAAAGAAGCGTTTCAGCAACAAGCCGAAGCAGATGGAAAATGGAAAAGAGTTACTCTATCTCAAGTGCAGCTGTGTTCCTATTTTACGGGCTATACCGAAATTTATGATTTTAGGGAATTGCTAAAAAAAGAACAAGGAAAAGCGTTTGATTTAAAATCTTTTCACGAAAAATTCCTTAGTTTTGGTAGTGCCCCAGTAAAATATATTAAAGAATTGATGTTGGCTAAATAAAAGAAAAAAGTACAAAAAGGGTGTCGGAAATGGCACCCTTTTTTTGTTTTTATAGGCTATGATAATTCGAGTACCTGCTGTATAATGTTTTTATTCAAATCAAAGACTCTGTTTTACAGGGCAAATGCCTTTAACATTATCGACACGAATTAGTACAAATTTTAAAAAATTAAATTTCACGAATTATGAAGATTTGTGTAATTCAAAAAGTAATTATTCGTGTAAATTGGTATAATTCGTGTCTAACTTTTTTTTAAAAGCGTTTGCCCTGTTCTGTTTTACTATTTAAACTCTCGAAATTTCGCCCGAACCACTTATTTTGGTATCTTTTGTTTTTGGATCTCCAGAATATTTTATATCTCCAGATCCAGAAATTCTAGCTTTTAGATTTTGGCTACAATTTATTTTTACATCACCGGACCCAGAAATAGCAATATCTGCATTTTGTGTTTTCAAATTGATGGCATCAATGTCGCCAGAACCTGCCAATTTGCTAATAAAAACAGAGCTGTTTCCGGTTAATACAACATCGCCAGAACCACTAAGATTAGCTTCAAAATGGGTTGCATCGACTGCCAATTTCAAATCACCTGATCCCGATAGTTTGGTTGTGAATTGAGTTGCTTTAATTGTATTTTTGGTCTGTACATCACCAGATCCAGAAAGAGAAACGAGACTTATTACTTCAAAAGGAACAGTAATAATAATATTTTTGTATTTGCCAATACTGATGTTTTTGTCTTTTTCGGTATAAATTTTCAATACATTATCTTCAACTTCAATTTTAACGTACGACAATAAATTCTCTTCTCCCTTAATCGTTATGGTTCCTTCTTTACCAGCAACCAAATCGACATCATAAAAGCCAGAAATTTTTATTTGATCATAGGAAGTCGTTGTTCTTTGTTGAGTAACAACGTTTCCGTTACCTTTTATTCTGTTTTTAAATGTCCATTGTGCTTGTGCAGTTGTAGTAAGTAAGACTGTGCTTAAAAGGATAAATTGGATTGGATTTTTCATTTTTTTTTGATTTGTTAATTGTTTTAGATTGCTTTTTAATTTCGGTTTCCTTCTTTTGTTTTTCTTTCTTTGAACTGTTTTTTAGTAAAAAGGTATACTGCCGTAACAGTAAAACGTTCTGCATTGCGACTTGAATTTCTATTTAGTTCTACTTTTAGGCTTTAAAAAAAAGCTTGTTTTTATGGTTCTTTTGGTTTCTCTCTTAATTATACCTACAAGTTGGAGTGTCAAATCTGAACGAATTTTTAAAAATAAGTTCGGTCTTTTTTTATCGACAACTTAGCCTTGTCAGGGTTCAAAACCCTGACAAGGGGCAAACGCCTTTAACATTATCGACACGAATTACACGAATTAGCACAAATTTTAAAAAATTAAATTTCACGAATT
>JAYVGE010000180.1:0-4070 GCA_043772515.1 Flavobacterium sp.
AAACCCAATTTTGCAAAAATTAAAACAAGGACAAGAAATAACTGCCGATGAAGCAGCTACCCTTGCGGATGTATTACATGACGAACACCCTCATATAACGGTTGATTTATTGCGTAGAGTGTATTCACACAGAAAAGCGAAATTAGTCCAGTTTATTAAGCACATTTTGGGCATTCAAATCTTAGAATCGTTTCCGGAAACGGTTTCGAATGCTTTTGCGGATTATGTAAAAGCACATACCTATTTAACCGCAAGACAATTGCAGTTTTTAGATTTACTCAAAAAATTCATCATAGAAAAAGGCGAACTCAACAAACGAAATTTGATTGAATCTCCTTTTACCATGTTGCATCCCGAAGGCATTCGTGGGGTTTTTAAACCCAGCGAAATAGAAGAAATTATAAACCTTACCAATAAATTATTAGCAGCCTAATATGTTACAAAATAACTCCGCTTTAAAATCCCTTATTGACCGACTTTGGAACAACTTCTGGAGTGGTGGTATAAGCAATCCGCTTACTGCCATCGAACAAATTACCTATTTGCTTTTTATGAAACAAATGGATGATTTGGAAGCCAAACGGGAACGTGATGCCGAATTTACAGGAGAGACCTATACTTCTAAATTCGTAGGAATGTACAAAATACCTGGAAGTGATACCGAAGTAGACAAGCAAGATTTACGTTGGAGAAACTTCAAGCGTATGCCAGCCGAAGCCATGTTATTACATGTACAGACGAAAGTGTTTCCTTTTCTAAAAGCATTTGAAGGCGGTTCCAAGTTTACACATGCTATGGCCAATGCCGTTTTTATTATGCCAAAGCCTTCTTTATTGGTAGAAGCCATTAAAATTATTGAAGAAATTTTTGTAGAAATAGAAAAAGATGCTGTAGATGGTGGTCATGCTTTTCAAGACATACAAGGTGATGTATATGAAATGTTATTGGGTGAAATTGCCAGTGCGGGTAAGAACGGACAATTTAGAACCCCTCGCCACATCATTAAATTAATGAATGATTTGGTGCAACCACAATTAGGACAGCGTATTGCCGACCCGGCTTGTGGTACCGCAGGTTTCTTGTTAGGTGCTTACCAATACATCTTAACCGATTTGGCTAAAAAAGAAAACAGTGCTGCAATAGCTCCAGATGAAGATGGTTTTATGCGTGCCACGGTTTCAGCAACTTTAAATGAAAATTTAAAACATATTGTAGAAGAATCCTTGTTTGGCTATGACATTGATACCACCATGGTGCGTTTGGGTTTAATGAACCTTATGATGCATGGTATTGACCAACCCAATATTGATTATAAAGATACCTTGAGCAAATCGTATAACGAGGATGCACAATTTGATATTATTCTTGCTAACCCACCTTTTACGGGTAACATTGACAAAGGAGACATAAACGAAAGTCTAAAATTAGGCACGACCAAAACCGAATTACTTTTTATAGAACGCATTTATACCATGCTAAAAATGGGAGGAACTGCGGTAGTTGTTGTACCACAAGGCGTATTGTTTGGTAGCGGAAAAGCTTTTGTAGAAGCCCGAAAAATAATGGTAGAAAAAAGCGAGCTAAAAGCCGTAATTACAATGCCAAGTGGCGTTTTTAAACCGTATGCTGGGGTAAGTACTGCCATTTTATTGTTTACGAAAGGAAGCGAAACCAATACGGTTTGGTTTTACGAAATGTTGAACGATGGTTATACGCTAGACGATAAACGAAACAAGATTGAGAAAAGCGATTTACAAGATATCATTAAACAATATCACAACCGAAGTAACGTAATAGCTAAAGACGATACCAGAGAAGGCTTTTTCTTTTCTATACCCAAACAAGAAATTGTAGACAATGGCTATGATTTAAGCCTTAGCAAATACAAAAAAGAAGTTTATGAGGAAGTAACGTATGAGAACCCAAAAGTAATTTTTGATAAATTGGAAAGTATTGAAGTAACTATTTTGAAAGGGATTAAAGAATTAAAAGAATTAGTCTAATGGAGTTTATAATTGTAAAGCTATCAGAAATTGCAGAAATAATATCTGGACAATCCCCACCATCAAGTACTTATAATAATTTAGGAAATGGGATTCCTTTTTTTCAAGGAAAAGCTGATTTCGGAAAAAAACATCCAAAAATAAGAAATTGGTGTACAAAGCCTACAAAAACATCTGTGCCAAATGATATTTTAATGTCTGTAAGAGCTCCTGTTGGCCCTGTAATCATTAATAATATAAAAGCTTGTATTGGCAGAGGCATAGGAATAATTAGAGTTAATCAAAACATCAGTCTTGATTATATTTATTATTATTTGAAAATAAATGAAGAAAAAATTGCAAGACTTGGAGTTGGTTCAACTTTTAAAGCGATTAGTCAAAAAGATTTAAAACAATTAAAAATATTAATACCGAAAAATTTTGAAGACCAAATCCATATTGCAGAAATACTCACTCAAGCCGAAAACTTAATCACTCAACGTAAAGAAAGCATTGTTCTTTTAGATGAATTATTGAAGAGTACTTTTTTTGAGATGTTTGGGGATCCTGTTAAGAATGAGAAGGGTTGGTCTAAGAAAAAATTAAAAGATGTTTGTATTAAAATAACTGACGGAACACATTTTTCTCCTTCCATAGTTGAAGAAGGAGTCCCATACATCACTGCAAAACATGTTAGAGAAAACAAAATTGATTTTTGGGCTAAACCATGGTTTATTTCATTGGAGAATCATAAAGAAATTTTTAAAAGATGTACTCCTGAAAAAGGAGATGTTCTATATATAAAAGACGGAGCAACAACTGGATATGCTGCAATAAACAAATATGATTTCGAATTTAGTATGCTTTCAAGTTTAGCTTTACTAAAAGTAAATTCTGAAATTGTAAATTCTGAATATTTGTGTTCATGGTTAAATAATGAGATAGTAAAAGTTAGAATATTAGAAGGTATGGCTGGAGGTGCCATTAAAAGATTAACTCTTACTAAAATAAATGCCCTCCCAATAAATATCCCGTCAATTGAACTCCAAAATAAATTTGCGACCATAGTAGAAAAAGTAGAGGTTTTAAAAAAAGAATATGAATCTAGTTTGAAAGAGTTGGAGAATATGTATGGTGTTTTGAGCCAGAGGGCGTTCAAAGGAGAGTTGAAAAGTAAAGTTGAAGTTGTGTAGGTATGGAAATACAAAAAAAACATGATTTTACATTAGATAAAAAGACATTGCGCAAGGTAGAACATTTATTACCTCGTTTAAAGCATTCTGTTTTACCAACAAAAATAATCCGTTGGCTAGAGAATTTTGATAAAGACGAAGTAGATTTAGCTATTGATTTATTGAGTGTTTACGAATATATTCCTTTTAATGAGTTTTATGTTCCGACTTAATGATTTGTTAAATGAGCTTTTAAAAGTAATTCCTCTTGGAGCTAAAATAATAATATTCCCATATGGAAAAGTAGGGAAAAGCGGAACATTGGTTACCTATCCTTTAAAGAATACTAATGCGTTTAAAAAAAGGGAAAATGATATTATTTTGACACATGATTATGAGAATGTAGAAAACCCAACATCATTTAATCATATTATTTTTCTTGATGATTTTATAGGGAGTGGTAAAACATTTTGTAAGGAATTTTCAAAACCAAATTATCTACAAAAATGGATATCCGATAATAATATTGAAAATATTTATATACTCTCTTCAATAATAATGGTTGAGGGTAAAAAATACATTTTAAATAGTTTTCCGCAAATAAAAATTATTTCCGAAGAAAGAAATAAAATTTTTGATCCATCATTATCTCCCCTAAGTGCTTTTGGCAATGTTGAAGATATTGAAAAAGTGTCCTTAAAACATGGAAACACAATATCTGTTCTTGGTTATCAGCCTTATGTTGCGCCCAATGGATATGATGGAAGTCAATCTTTAGTATCCTACTTTCATTGTACACCAAACAATACATTACCAATAATATGGGGTAAAAATAAAAATTGGTTTCCATTGTTTCCGAGAATGGCAAGCATTAGAATGAAAGAAGCTCGTGAATTTAAGCAAGAAATAGCTTTTT
>JAYVGE010000181.1:0-10155 GCA_043772515.1 Flavobacterium sp.
TTCCAATTATACAACACGGAACGCATTGGTATCACAGCCATTCAGGATTGCAAGAACAAATCGGAATGTACGGAAATTTTGTAATGCTCAAAAAACCAAACGACCCAACTTTCAGAAAAGGAATTGACGATTTGCCAAGTATTCCAATAGTATTAAGCGAATGGACAGACGTAAACCCTAATAACGTACATCGAATGTTGCACAACGCAACCGATTGGTTTGCTATCCAAAAAGGAACAACCCAAAGTTATTCAGAAGCAATCCAACAGGGACATTTCAAAACCAAAATAACCAACGAATGGAAACGTATGAACGCAATGGACGTAAGCGATGTGTATTACAATAAATTCTTAATCAACGGAAAAAACGAAAGTCAACTTTCGCAGTTCAAAGGTGGGGATAAAATACGTTTGCGAATTTCAAACGGTGGAGCATCAACCTACTTTTGGCTAAATTATGCAGGCGGAAAAATTACCGTTGTTGCCAACGATGGTAACGATGTAGAACCTGTTGAAGTTGATAGATTAATCGTTGCAGTTTCCGAAACTTACGATATAATTGTAACTATTCCAGCCGATAAAACCGCTTACGAATTTTTGGTAACTTCCGAAGACCGAACAAAATCAGCATCGTTATATTTAGGCGATGGCATCAAGCAACTCACTTCTACCCTACCAAAATTAAAATATTTTGAGGGTATGAAAATGATGAACGATATGATGAAAATGAACGGAGATTTAGACGATATGGGAATGAGTATGTCTTATAATCAAATGGATATGAACGTAGTAATGTATCCAGAAATTACAGGAGAAACAAAACCCAAAAGCGACAAAATGGGCGATATGAAAATGACCGAAGACGATTATAACAGCAACAAACTTTCAGATATTGTAACCCTAAATTATGCAATGTTAAAATCGCCAACAAAAACCACTCTTCCAAAAGATGCACCAATAAAGGAACTAAAATTCGAACTCACAGGAAATATGAACCGTTATGTTTGGAGTTTAGATAACAAAGTAGTTTCCGAAACGGATAAAATTCTAATCAAAAAAGGCGAGAATGTACGCATCACAATCTATAACGGTTCAATGATGAGACACCCAATGCACTTGCACGGACACGATTTTAGAATAATAAACGGACAAGGCGATTACGCACCACTTAAAAACATCATTGACATTATGCCAATGGAAACTGATGTTTTAGAATTCAATGCCAATATAGAAGGCGATTGGTTTTTTCATTGTCATATCCTTTACCATATGATGGCAGGAATGGGCAGAGTTTTTACTTATGAAAATCAAGAAGCAAACCCATTAATTCCAGACCCAAAACTAGCGCAACGAAAACTTTTTGCTGAAGACCGAAAATTTCATTTTATGGCAGAAAACGATTTTGCGACCAACGGAAACGACGGTATGGCAATGTTTAGCAACACACGTTGGAGCATCGGTACAGAATGGCGATTGGGTTATAATGATATGCACGGTTACGAAACCGAAACACATATTGGCTATTATATTGGCAAAATGCAATGGATTATGCCGTTTGTTGGTTTCGATTGGAGATACAGAAAAATGGACGAAGGAGAAAACGAAAAAAATATTTTCGGACAAGAAAGTACCAAAGATGTTCGTTCTGTTTTTAGTGCAGGTTTAGAATATACAATGCCAATGCTTATAAAAGCGCAAGCAGAAGTTTTTGCCGATGGTAACTTCAGATTACAGTTGGAACGAATGGATATTCCAGTTTCTAAAAGAGTAAGGATGGATTTAATGTGGAACACCGACAAAGAATATATGGCAGGATTACGTTATATTGTCAAAAGAAATTTTAGTATCAGAACTCATTACGATAGTGATATGGGATTAGGTTTTGGAGTAAGTTTAAATTATTAACTCAATCTTTTTATAAAATAAATTTTATTATTTTTGATGAATAATAATTCCTTAAAAAACTAAAAATATGACTTCTACATCATACTTATCAAGTGAGAACACCTCTAAAAATAAAAGTTCAGTAAGTGAAACAGGATATGCAAAAAATGTTGTAAATCTATAGATTTAATTTCCCCGTAGAGGTTACGGAGCAAAGTACAACCCAACCCAAAACGCATTAAAGTTGGCACAACACAACCATTAACCACAGCATCGAAAAAGTCGTTTGTAGGAATTAGACGTATGGGCTTAAGCCGAAAGGTTACGGTTTATTAATCCCAAACTACTACAAGTGGAAAAAAGTTACTATCAAATAAATTCGATACAGATTTCGCTCCCAATATCTATCGGGATTCACCGATTAGTTTGTGACAATTTGGGAGATTTGTGTCAAATAAAGAAACACGCTAGATACATTGTCAGGGAAACATTTCTCTAATAAAATATTTTTGAACTCTTGTATTTGCCCCACAAAAACAAAAAAATGCTGATTGTTTTAAAAGGAATGCTCTGGAATCGAATGAATCATTAAAAGAAATAAAAAAAACAGTACTAAAAATCTATTAACAAACGACCTCTAATCTTTTAATTGCCTACTTTTCAAATCAAATGAATATATCTCTAAAAAAAAGTGTTTCAATTCTTAACGCCCAATTTGTTGGCGAGACAACCGAAATTGAAATCGAAAACATCGCTATCGACAGCCGTTCGTTGCAAAACGGGTCGAATACCCTATTTTTTGCCTTGGTTGGTCCCAACAATGATGCCCATATTTACCTAGAGGATTTGATCGCAATTGGGGTACACAATTTTGTGGTTGCTTATATTCCGGAGCAATGTATGGGCAAAGCCAATTTTCTTGTTGTCGAAAATACGTTGGATGCCTTACAGCAATTTGCTGCTTATTATCGTGGGCTTTTTGATTTTCCGGTTATCGGATTAACAGGAAGTAATGGTAAAACGATTGTAAAGGAATGGCTTAATTTTTTGTTGAGTCCCGATTATAACATTATTCGCAGTCCCAAAAGTTATAATTCTCAGGTTGGAGTTCCATTATCGGTAATTTCAATTAAAGAAAAACACAATTTTGGTATTTTTGAAGCGGGAATTTCTACGTATTCAGAAATGGAAAAGCTAGAGAAAATCATTCAGCCTACAATCGGTATTCTAACCAATATCGGTTCGGCTCACGATGAAGGATTTGCTAATATTGGCGAAAAAATAAAAGAAAAACTAAAACTGTTTAAGAACGTCGGGCTTTTAATTTATAACAAAAACAAAACAATTGATGCTTTTGTTAATCCCAAAATAAAAACATTTACTTGGAGTTGCAAAGACGAAGGGGCTGATGTTCTGATTACAAAAGGATCGATTTTAGACAAAACAATTCTACATATTCATCACAGATTGGAAAGTTTCGACATTAAGATTCCTTTTCAAGACGATGCTTCGGTAGAAAATGCCATTCAATGCATGATGGTCTTGCTTTATTTGGGCTACGATCCGATAACAATAGAGCACCGTATGCTATTATTGTTTCCTGTTGAAATGCGGTTGAAAGTCAAAAACGGAATTAATAACACGACAGTTATAGACGACAGTTATAGTTCTGATTTTCAGTCTTTGAAGATTGCATTAGATTTTCTAGAAAGTCAAAAACAATACAAAAAGAAGACTTTAATCTTGTCAGATATTTTTCAGAGTGGCTTGAGTAACCAAGAATTGTACACCAAAGTTTCGCAACTCATTATTTCAAACAAAATAACGAGAGTTTTTGTAATAGGAGCCACTATTTCTGAATTCAAAAATAAATTTATCAATTGTACTGCTTTTGAAAATACCGCCGATTTTGTGACCCATTTTGAGCATTTAGATTTTGGCAACGAGACTATTTTGATAAAAGGAGCCAGACATTTCGAGTTTGAAGCTATTGTTTCCTTATTAGAAGAAAAGACACACGAAACGGTTTTAGAAATCAACCTCAATGCCATTAGTCATAACCTGAATTTTTTTAAATCAAAACTAAAACCAACTACCAAAATAATGGTTATGGTAAAAGCTTTTGGTTACGGAAACGGTGGCTTCGAAATAGCAAAACTATTAGAACACCACAAGGTCGATTACTTAGGGGTGGCTTTTGCCGACGAAGGAATTGCGCTAAAAACATCGGGTATTACACTGCCAATTATGGTACTCAATCCCGAGACAACTAGTTTTTCGGCTATCATTCAGCATCAACTAGAACCCGAAATTTATAGTATGAAAGGATTGCATGATTTTTTAAAAATGGCAACGCAAAAAAAACTAAAGCATTATCCTATTCATATAAAAATTGATACCGGAATGCATCGACTTGGTTTTGAGGAAGAAGACCTTCAAGCATTAACGGCTATTCTAAAAGTAAACGAGGCTGTAAAAGTAAAAAGTATTTTGTCTCATTTGGCAACCAGTGATGCTGTTGAACAGGTCGATTTTGTGATAGCGCAAATTGACTTATTTGAAAAATTGTCTTCGCAATTGATTTTGGACTTAAATAGTGATCCGATTAGGCATATTCTGAATACTTCGGGAATTTCTAATTTTCCTTTGGCACAATACGATATGGTGCGACTCGGAATTGGGTTGTACGGCGTTTCTAATGATGCTGTAGAACAAAAATCACTCGAAAATGTAGGGACTTTAAAATCCGTAATTTCGCAAATTAGAACCATTCAAAAGGCAGAAACCGTGGGCTATGGCAGACGCTTTTTGGCGACCCAAACCACAAAAGTAGCCACGATTCCGATTGGTTATGCCGACGGGATTTCGAGACTTTGGGGCAATGGGTTGGGTTTTGTAACTATAAAAGACAAAAAAGCGATTATAATTGGCAGTATTTGCATGGATATGCTAATGGTAGACGTTACCGAAATTGAATGTAAGGAAGGAGATTCTGTGATTATTTTTGGTAAAAGTCCAACGGTTACTTTTATTGCCCAAGAATTAAAAACCATTCCTTATGAGATTCTTACTAGTATTTCGCAACGGGTTAAGCGTATTTTTTATAGAGAATAGCCGTTTTTACATTAGAAAAAGGTCGTTTTTCGTATTAAAACACTAATTTCGTAGTAATAACTAAAACAAATTTAATATGGGATTTTTTAAAGACTTTAAGGCTTCTTTAATGAAAGGAGAAGTTCTTAGCTTGGCAACTGCGGTTGTTATTGCGGGTGCATTTGGCAAAGTGATTGCCTCTGCGGTTGATGATGTTATTATGCCAATTGTAGGATTAATAACGGGCGGAGTCGATTTTACGCAAAAATTTATTGCATTAAACGGAACGTCATACGATAATTTAGCAGCGGCGAAAACCGCAGGAGCCGCCGTAATAACTTATGGCAATTTGGCACAAGCAATTATTAATTTTGTGATTATTTCGTTTTTTATTTTTGTGGTTTTAAGAGCCGCAGAAAAAGCAAAAAAGAAAGAAACCGTTGCTGCAATTACCACTGGACCATCCCAAGAAGAATTGCTTACGCAGATTAGGGATTTGTTAAAAAAACAACAGATACCTTAGGTTTACAAAGTATTTTTTTTTGATTCACATCGATTTTTTGCTTATTATCACATTGATTAGTTTGTTATTATAGAATAGCTGTAGTGTCTAAATCTGTTTTTGCATCATTATGACTGTCCGCAAAGCGGACTAATTTATTTATTTTGTCACAGATTTCAAGAAAGTGGGTTTGGGACTTTGACAAAGAGTTGCTAACTAAGAAAAGCTTTGACTAAAGCCAAGGCACATAAAAAACGGATTTTTGAAAAAAGTTAGATAGAATTAGAGAAAAGTAATTAGATTTATTGAAGAAAATCTGTGAAATCTTTTAAATCCGTGGCGAAAATTAAGGTTTTGTATTAGTAACGGATAATCTCTTGCCTAATAAAATAATCATCAAGTCGAAAAATGCACTATTTTCTAAGGCAAACGCATTTAAACTATTTCGCAGAGATTCACAAAAATCAATAGAATCTCTGCCATTATTTGGGGAAACTCAGCGAATCTCTGTGTAATAGTTGTAAAAACGTTGGCGCTACCTTTTTTCGACTTGATGTTTTTTGCTTTTAATATAAAATGCGAACTGTTTTTTAATTTACAGACACTGTTTTTTTGATAGGATTGTATTGAAGCATCAATAACACCAAAGGCAAACACCAATTGGCAGATCGCTCAACAAATTCGATAAAAAGTTCTCCGGATATAGGACGGCTCAAAGCGGCAAGAAATGCCCAAATTGTAGCCCAAATTAGAATTCCACGTATGGGACGTACCAAAGTGATAAGAGCAACAATAATATCCAGTATTCCGATAAAAGGCATTAAAAACACAGCTTGTTCAGCAGAAAAACCCACAGACGTCAGTAAGGGAATCCATTTGGGATTAACACCAATAGCCACGATTCCGTGACCCAAAAAAGTTCCGAAAACACCAATTCGAGCTATTAATGCCAATGGTGATCGGTAAAAAGTTAAAGTAGTCATTGTTGTAATTTTTGGTTCATTATTTTATAATTTAAAACCACCGATTCTAGTAGAATCAGTGGTTTTTTTTGTAATTGGTTGTAGCTTTAAACCATTTTATTTTAGAATCAATAACGCACTGTCCTTTTGATTTCCGACAGCTATTTCGACAGTATAAACTCCTTTGGCATATTTTGACATATCTTCTTGGTGTTTAAAATCATTTTCTGATTTGTAACTTTTTTTATGGACTATAATTTTTCCGTTGAGGTCCATAATTTTAATTGTCGCTTCCCCAATATTTGGAGAATTGTATTGCAACGTAAAAACATCGACAACCGGATTAGGTAAAATTTGAATTGATTTGAATTGCTGGTTTGTAGTAGCTGTTCCCAAAACATTTTTGGTAAGACAAAACGAGTCGATTGTATTTCCATTATTATCAAAGGTGGTGTTGCAAATACTGTTTGCAGTTACGTCGAACTTGCAAAAATTATATTTACTTTGAAATTTTTCTATAAACCAAGTTTGCGTTCCCGAATACAGAGGAGCACCTGCGCCACCGCATACAATTTGGCAGCGTCCTTGGCCTGGCTCGCTTCCGTATTCTGTAACAGGAGTTGAGGTACTTATTTTTCTGTTCAAAGGTTTGGTGCGCTCATACATATGGTCGTGACCATTGATGATCAAATCTACTCCGTAATCGTCAAAGGCTTTCCACCACGTATTGAAATAATTATTCATCTCTCCTGCATGTTTTCCGATGGTGTAGAAGGGTCTGTGAAAAAAGATAATTTTCCATTTTTTTCCTGCATTGGCTTGCAAGGTACTCACCAACCAATTGTATTGTGTGCTATTCGAGGGGTCTTCTGACTTTAAAGATATAAATACGGCATCACCATACGTAAAGGAATAATACAAGTTCGTTCCTCCCACTGGCGTCGATTTTGGCAAATCAAAAACATTTTGATAAGTGGGAACACTTGCAGCATCGTGATTTCCCATAGAATGGAAAACCAAATTGTTTTCTATAAAAGTTTTACCATTATCAAACCAATTATCCCAATCCGAATTAGAGCCACCATTATTTACAATATCACCATTAAAAACTGTAAAATCGGGTGTTTTTGTATGCGCAAGTGCAGCTACTTGATTCCATACGCTCATTCCAGAACGACTGTCGCCAATAGCTAGAAACGAAAAGTCTGTTGCATTTACTGGAGGAGCCGTTTGATACGTTTTTTCGGAAGTCCAAACATTAGTTGCAGCATCAAACAATTGATAGTATATTGTTGTATTGGATGTTACCGTTGGAAAAGCATAGCTAAAAAAGGTATCGGTATACCCATTTCGAGCTGCTGCCAAATAAGTGCCTTGCTCATAAGTAGTCGTGTATCCCCATTTAATTTTATCGGCTGTACCTGTGTTTTTCCAGGTTACTGTTAAGCCTTCGAGAGGATTGTTGGTACTTCCCCATCTAATGTGTTTTATAGCCGATGCAACCGTTGTATTTCCGATTAGAGACAAATCGAAACTAGTATCAGAGCTATTTCCTGCATTTTGATGAATTTCTACCGCAATACTGTTGTTTCCTTCTTTAAATCCAGCTTGCGCCAAAGATAGTGTAGTTGTTAGAAACCCACTTCCGTCATCGCTACAGGCTTTTGTTGCCAAGGTCTTGTAGCCAATGGATCCTGTTGGCATATTGTCTCGATACACTTCGATTCCATTACTATAAACGACAACTCCATCATCTCTTTTTACATTCAAAGTATAATTTAAAAAAGCAGAGGGATTGGCAATATTGATTGTTTTTCTATAATAAGTGGTAATGTATTTGTTCGAAGAGCTAGATCCGTAACTTACAACAGTAGCCTCATCCTCATCTCCATAACCCAACTGTGCATTTCCGGATGCCCATAAGGCATCATTAAATGTGGTTGTTTTCCAAGTGGCTCCTTGATCTGAACCATTGTCTAAGTATTTCCAAATTGATCCCGTAGGAATTAAAGTCGTTTGTGCTTGAATAACTTGTCCAGTAACGCAAAACAACATACTGTAAATAAAATGTTCAATATTTTTCATGAGGATTATAATTTTGAATGCAAAATTATAAGATAGACTTTATCCCAAAGTAAACCCAAAGTTATCTCTCTGTACCGAGGCAAATTAGGTAAAAACCTGTTTTTTTGTAAGTATCGAAAATCGTTTGTTACAAAATTAGAGACTTTATCGAGTGGCAATATTGAGTTTTTTAAATGTCGGCGCCTTTCATTTTGTTACAAATAAAACATTTTGTTATTTTTTGTGAGTCGGCTTGTTTTAAGTTGAATATTACTTATTTTTGTATTTCAAAATAAATTTTCAATATATAAAACAGATACGATGAGAATAGCAGTTGTAGGTGCTACCGGAATGGTTGGCGAAGTAATGCTAAAAGTTTTGGCAGAAAGAAATTTTCCTGTTACAGAATTAATCCCAGTTGCTTCAGAAAAATCAGTGGGAAAAGAAATAGAATACAATGGCAAAAAATATACAGTTGTAGGTATGCAAACAGCAGTAGATATGAAAGCCGATATTGCTTTGTTCTCTGCCGGTGGAGAAACTTCGCTAGAATGGGCTCCCAAATTTGCAGCAGCAGGAACAACGGTAATAGACAATTCTTCGGCATGGAGAATGGATCCTACCAAAAAACTAATTGTACCCGAAATAAATGCTTCGTCTTTGACAAAAGAGGATAAGATTATTGCTAATCCGAATTGCTCTACGATACAAATGGTGTTGGTTTTGGCTCCGTTGCATCTTAAATACAACATCAAGCGTGTTATCGTTTCTACGTATCAATCCATTACAGGAACTGGAGTGAAAGCGGTGCAACAATTAGAAAATGAATATGCAGGAATTCAAGGTGATTTGGCTTACAAATACCCAATTCATAGAAATGCAATTCCACATTGTGATAGTTTTGAAGAAAACGGATATACCAAGGAGGAAATGAAGTTGGTTCGGGAAACTCAAAAAATTCTTGACGACAAAACCATTGCTGTTACCGCAACGGCAGTACGTGTGCCTATTGTTGGCGGACACAGTGAGGCTGTAAATATTGAATTTAGAAATGATTTTGATCTAGCTGAAGTAAGGAGTATTTTGCATAATACGCCAGGTGTAGTAGTGCAAGACAATACCGACACCTACACCTACCCAATGCCTCTTTATGCTCATGGCAAAGACGATGTATTTGTTGGTAGAATCCGTCGTGACGAAAGCCAAGAAAACACACTCAATATGTGGATCGTTGCCGACAATTTAAGAAAAGGAGCTGCAACAAACACCATTCAGATTGCAGAATATCTTAGGACAGCAAAATTGGTGTGATTTTTAAAATTCTTCCATAACAAAAAAACTACAACCGTATAAGTTGTAGTTTTTTTGCTATTAAATCTTTACTATAAAAAAATATAGGAAATCATTTGTTTTAACAACCATTGTCTTTTACTACCTTTGTGACAATGAGAAAAAGAATTGCCATAACGAATCTTTGTTTAATGATTACAGTATTGTTCGCCATGCTGTTTCAATCGTTTCATAGTTATGAGCATTTGGCAAAGCAACTCTCAGAGAAACACTGTGACCACAAATACCATTCGAATAAAACAGAATTTAGCCATCAACACAATAGTTTTGATACTTGTTTTGTTTGCGAATTTACTTTTTC
>JAYVGE010000182.1:0-4058 GCA_043772515.1 Flavobacterium sp.
GATACAGAACTGAAATATTTTTGGTGTAACGAGGGTGCTCTAAACCCTTTGTTTATTCCTCCTCTCAAAGAGAAGGTTTCGGTAATTTTGTATCGAGCAGATAATTTTCCGGATATATTTGAGCCAAAATCACTATAGTTTTCATAGCGACCCGCAACTCCAATAAAAAAATTATTGGTTATGTCTGATTCTATATCAGCATAGAATCCAACGTTTGACCGATTTACATCAATCACATTCGACGGTCTGAATCCTCCAAAAACCTGAACTCCTGCTCCTTTCATTGCTGCGGGAGCTGTTCCTGCTGGATTATAATCTTTCCAAGATTCTTCTTGACCGTCTCTTATTTTATAAAAATCAATTCGGTATTCTGAACCAAAAGCCAGATTAAAAGATTTTACAAAACCTAAATTGGGTATTGCTTTTGAAAAATTGATATTGGTTGTACTTTGGTCAAAAGCTAATTTTCCCGCATAGAAATGTGTTGGAGAGCTGGTGCCTGGCATAGAGGCGTTTATCGAGTTGTCTACGTCGAATGCAATAGAGTTACCTCCAAAAACGCTACTGAAATCGATATTCCAACCTTCTTTGTCCGAACGCTGAATTCCCGCAGCAATAGATTTGTCTTTGATGTCTGTTTCTATAAATGGCAAATAACCGTCGGGAAACATGCTGAGATTTCTTGCTCTTGTGTTGTTCGGGAATCTGTAAAACCCGGCTGCTCTACCATCACGCTGATTGAGTCCTCCAAAAGAATAGATGTTCCATTTTTCGGTAATGGGGATGCTTAGGTTATAAAATCCGCCATAATTTTCAGATTTTGAGTTTCCTACAATCATGCCGTATCGGTCAAATCTATTTGTTACAACCTTATTGTTATCTGTATTTTGATTGGCTATTTGTGCAGGCGTTAGCGATTGAGACCACGAATAACCAGGGAATCTTGTTTGTGGTAATAATCCGCCATAAACGGTGTTGTTGTACTCTCCCGAACGGTCTGTCGGATTTCTTAAAGAGTACATTGCTGTTACATTGATATAGCCATTCTTTTTGCCAAGAGCAGCTCCATAGTTGATGGAGTTTACATTGGTTAAGCCATCGTTTTGATAGGTTTGACCCGTTTGGGAGGAAAAACGACCTCCTGTTTTTTTCTTCAAAACCACATTGACAACTCCTGCAATTGCGTCCGAACCATACTGAGCCGCCGCTCCGTCTCTTAGAATTTCTATTCTCTCAATAGCCTCCGACGGAATTGCATTCATGTCTGTACCAACTGATCCACGACCTACGGTCGAATTTACATTGACAAGAGCCGATGTATAACGCCGTTTTCCATTTACTAAAACCAATACTTGATCAGGACCTAAGCCGCGTAAGGTGGCCGGGTCAATGTGATCGGTGCCGTTAGCAATGGTTTGGCGAGCGGAGTTAAAGGAGGGTGCAATAAAATTGATCATTTGCGTAACTTCGGTTTGTCCTGTGGCGACCAATTCTTTGCTAGATATTACATCAACTGGGGTTGGAGTGTCTATTTTTGTTCGTACAACACGGGAACGCGTTCCTATTACCGTAACTTCATTTAGAGAATTACTTTCGGGCTTCATTGTAACAGAAATGTTTTTTTCGTTGCCTACAGTTGCCTCCAATTTTGAAAATCCAACATAAGAGAATTGAAGTAGGTCTCCCATTTTTGCAACAATCAAAAACGTTCCATCGATAGCTGTATTTGTCGATTTTGATGTCCCTTTTATAGAAACATTTACTCCTGATAATGGTGTTTTTGAGCCATCTGTAACAACTCCAGAAATTTTATTTTCTTGAGCAGTAAGTGCTGCCGTAAAAAATAAGGCTAAAATTAGAATGATTTTTTTCATTTTTTCTTGGTTTTAATTTAGTTAGTGGCCTTAGTAAATGTTTCAAAATAAACCCTCCAATTACGTCACTATGTTTCTATTTTCATAGGAGTTTAGTGAGCTTCGCTAAATTTTGTACGATTTATTTCAAAATCTTTACTTAATCAAATGGGTTGGGTGTGCTTTGTTTCAAAACCATCTTAACATTTTATTTTCTAAATTTTTGCAATAGTCAAGAAATATAAAATAAATAAATTAACATTTTTTATACGTAATTCATTTTTAAATAAAAATTTAAGTATTAAATAGGTAGTAAATTAAGCTTTTTTTAATAATACAAACTAATAAATGAATTTTGAAGGAATTTTGAAGTAAACTGGTTTTAAATTTGAATTTTAATCTTTTGCTATAAAAACCAAGAATTTAGGCCTGTTTTTTATTTTTATCAAAAATAATTTCTAATTTGTGGTAGGAAGATTTGTAAGTATAGGAAATGGGGTGGTTGAAAATTTCGCATATTTTTTTAACAATAGCCAATCCGATTCCGATTGAATTTATGGATTGATTGTTTTTTTTGAATCTTTCGAACAATTGTATTGTGGGTACCAACGGAACTTCGCCAGTGTTTTTGATAACTAATTTTGTAGCAGTAAGCAAAATTTTGATTTCTCCGCCTGTGATATTATGGCGAATGGCGTTGCTGATGAGGTTGTTGAGGAGTATAAGGCAAAGTGTTTCATCCATGGTAATAACTACCTTTTTTTCGATATTACTTTCTAAATGTATGTTTTTCATTTCAATCAGATCAGAAAAGAAAACCAGACTTTCTTCGAGAACGGTACTTATATTAACGAGACTGTTGTCTTGGTTTTGAAAATTTTCTAACTTTATTAGTAAGGTAAGCGATTGATTGATTTTGGATAATTTTTCGAGTTCATCGTGCATCGATGTAATTTTAATCAGTTGTTCTTTGTCAAGATCGGATTGCATTAAAAGCTCAATTTTTGCTTTTATAACCGCAATTGGAGTCTGTAATTCGTGCGATGCGTTTTCTGAAAACTCCTTTAATACCAAATATTCTTTTTTTGCATTTCGGGTCATCTTCAATAAAAAATCATTGAGTTCTTGAAACTCCAACGTACTCGTTTTTTCGAAATGAATATCGGTTTTTTGATGAATAGCAAATTTTTGTATCGATTGCAATGTTGAATTGAATGGCGAAAGGATGTAACTCGAAATTATTTCGCTGGCAATGATCACGGCAGAAATGAGAAAAATAAATGTCCAGGCTAATACCATAAATATTCCGTTTAGGTACACGTTATCGGCAATAATCATAAACGTGTGACTGCTAATTTGGTAGTGCTTGTTTCTTATTTTGTGTATGCTAGAGTACTTTAGATGGGTTACAGAATCTTGAAGTTCGTCGTTCCAAATAGTTTTATAGCTTATTTTTTCTCGATTTTTGGGTGTTACTTTTTGTAGTTCTTTTATTGTAATGTTTTTTCTGGAAGGATGCTGCGAGAATTCTTTTTGACTCAGAATTTGGTCGGCTATAATTTGGTTTAGATGTTTTAGATCTCGAATTGTTGCTTGGGATGCGCTTCTTTTTACAGAGGTGTATATGATAGACATGCCAATGAGCAATACAAAAAAAATAACGATAGTGTAGGCTATCGTATATCTATAATTCAGCCTCATTTTTGAGTGCTAATTTTGTATCCCATTCCGTAAACAGTACTAATGTAGTCTTCGCCACCAGCATCGGTAATTTTTTTGCGAATATTTTTGACATGCTGATAGACAAAATCAAAATTATCAAGGTTGTCTGTGTAGTCACCCCAAAGGTTTGCTGCCAAGGCTTGTCTAGTCAAAATTCTATTTTGATTGTTCAAAAAATAAATTAAAAGATTGGTTTCTTTTCGTGTAAGGATAATCTGTTTGCCATTGATTTTTGTTTCCATCGAAATTAAATCAACATTTATTTCATTGAATTGAATGTTTTTATGAATGCTTTTGTTTGTTCGACGAGTTACCGCTTTTATTCTGGAATAGAGCTCGGGTAGGGGAAACGGTTTTGTTAGATAGTCGTCGGCGCCTTCATCGAGTCCAGTAACTTTAAAATCCAAGGTGTTCTTGGCAGATATTATAATTACGCTACTTTGTATTTCTTCTTTTTTAATTAGTTTTAGTAGGTTTATCCCA
>JAYVGE010000183.1:0-10121 GCA_043772515.1 Flavobacterium sp.
ATAACGGGGTTGAGCTTGATTTTTCGGCTACCTTGTTTCCTAAATTCTTGCTAAGAGGATCTTTCTCTTACGGAGATTGGATCTATAATAGTAATACAGAATACAAATCTTTCAATACTATAACGCAAGCTTTTGATAGATCCGTATTATTGACCGATGGTATAAAAGTAGGGGGTTCTCCTGAGCGTATGGCATCTATTGGTGTAGCTTACGAATTGTTTTCTAGTTTTACTTTGGGGTCTACTCTAAAATATGCCGACAAATTGTATTCTTCTGCAGCTCTAGAAAAGTATGATCCTGTTTTTTATAAAACAAATACTTACACAGCTCCTATTTTGTTGCCTAGTTTTGCTGTAGTAGATGCTTTTGTATCTTACAAGTTAAACTTAAATAAAGCAAAACAATCGCTAGACTTACGTTTCAATATGGATAATATCTTGGATAGATTGTATATCTCAGAATCAAATTCGAGTCTTCAAACTGGAGATTTTATTAATGTAAATGATAAAGCTGCTGGTACTTTTCAAAGTAATGACGCAATGTACAGAGGTTTAGCCAATGGAAACAATGCTTTCTTTGGTTTTGGAAGAACTTGGAACTTTAATGTTCGCTATGAATTCTAATTGATTTTATGAATACAAAAAAAAGGTTGTCTCGTTTGAGACAGCCTTTTTTTAGATACTGTAAGTTTAGTGTATTTTAGACGCATCGATTTTTTTGTTACATCTGGTTCATTCAGCTTCGCTCAGGATAAACACAAGTCGGGATGCAATAATGGTTCTCGTCTGGGTCTGAATGGCAAATGGATTATTTTTTTCAACCAAATTGATAGTACTAGTATTGTTAAGTAAATAAAACTGTTTATTAAAATTAAAATAATGAAGAAATTTGAAATTGTTTTTTTTGTATTAATTTTTCTCTCTCCTTTTTCCGAAGTTTTTGCTCAGAAGGTAGGGTTTAATTCTAATCTTGTTTCTATCGACAGAATAGATTGGTTAAAGTTCAGTAGTGCTTCTTCGGGAGATGGCGATTTGAGTTTGTTAAATGACGAAAGCTTACCGCTTATTTCAATTCGTTTTATGAAAACGATTAGTGTCGATTTGCAATCCGAAACAAATCCAGAAGGTATTTTGTACTATGCAACTATTACGTTTTTGCCTTTGAATAAAGAATTTGAAATTCAAGAAGACAAAGAAGGTGTTTTGCGTGTTTTGTTTCAAGCAAATGTTGTTACAATCACAAAAGAGTTAGATGCTATTGCTGTAGCTACTTTAATGAAAAAGCACACCCAATTGTTTAGTAAAAAATAAACGTAGTGGTCAAATTATAACTGGTCTCGAGTTTGAAAAAAAAACCATCCGTATCTACGAATGGTTTTTTACTTTTACAAAATGTAGCTTCAGATTTTCTGTTTAGCATAGAAAAAACAGGCAAGAATTCTATTTATTCTTGACAGATACTCTCGCCAGAATTTTTTATACGAATGTTGGTTTTCTAAGACCTTTTAGTATTTATTCTTTAGATATACTTCCACCAGAGCTTTCTTCTTTTGAAATTATTTTGGGAGCAGTATTGTAAACGATGTCTCCACCACTCGATGCTTTGGCTCGTAAACTCACTATAGGATGTACGTTTACCGATCCTCCGCTAGAAGCTTGTACAATCACCTCATTGGCAAGTAAATTTGTAGCATCAATACTACCACCGCTAGAGGCCGATGTTTCTATTTTTAATGCTTTTCCGTTGATAGTAATATTACTTCCGCTACTAACATCACAAATAATGGCTTCCGATTCTATGGTGACTTCCATCGAAGCGGCACTTGAGGTATTCAAATTGATGTTTTCGCCTTTCAATACATTTTTACTTTTTACAGAAGCGGCACCCGATGCTTGTAGTCCTTCGATAACAGGCATTTTTACGATTACTTTTTTCGATTGTACCTTGTAAAAGTTGTTGTATTTACAAGTGATAACCAATGTGCCATTTTCTACTTTTGTGATAATTCCGTTTTGCAAATTGTCATCGGCAACTACCGTTACTTCTGTTTTTTCAGATTGTTCAATAACCAGATCAATAGAGTTGTTTACTTCTACATTTCTAAAAGTCCCCGTGACATTCCTTTTTTCGGTAGTTACAGTACCACTTCCAGTAATCCCGTTAAAATTTGAGGTAAAATTGCACGAGCCAAACAGCAAAGCGGTTAAGACAACAAGAATAAATTGGGTGATTAATGTGATGATTTTTATCATGGCTATTCGGTTTTAATAATTATTCCATCTTTATTTATTTTCAACTCTTTAAATTTATTTTTTGATGGGATAAGCGTGTCCTTTTTTATCGAAATTCCATCTTCGTTTATCGTTACATTGGTTTCTGGGTCTTCATCGCTGTAGGAATCATTGTTCTCGTCTATAGGGCAATTCAGACATCTTATTTTGTTGCTTTCGACTTTGTATATAGCATCGCTCAAATCGGAGTCCCATCTAAAATAATCACTATCAGTACGATCATAATGCGCCATAGATTCGTCTGGTTTCAACAAGGTTCCTAGGGGTAAAAACAACGTGATTTCTATTTGTTGATCGCGGAATTTGTTTTTTAAATCAGACAATAAATAATTATCCAAAATTAAATGATTTCCAATAATTGTATAGCTGTATCTAATTTGTTCTGCTCTTTGTCTAGCTTCTGATAATGTTTTTCCTTTTGCTTCTTTTTCAATTTGAATGTAAGGTAGTTTTTGGTCTGTTTTCTCGATTCTTAAATTAACTTCATTCGAATATATAATGTCGGTATTTGTAGAATCTTGAGCAATTAGGAAGTCGCTACGGTCATCAACGTTTTTAGCAAAATAATCATTGTGTTTGAATTTTATAAAAAGAGTATCATTTGGTTTTAGATTGATTGTTTCTTTTTTAACGATTCTTCCGTTTACTGCAAATGCAGAAGCTTGTTTTATACCTAATGATATTGCTAGAGAAACTGCTATTAGCCATACCGCTAGCAACGTATATTTTGCGATATTTCCGATAGATTTCATGTTTGGAGATAGTAATTTGAATCCTAATAGCATTAGGAAAAAGAACGGAATCCCAACAGCAAGGAACATTAATATTCCAAAGGACCAAATCGGGTAATCGGTAAAGTTGCCAGCCTGTATTACACTTTCCCAAGGAAAATTCATAGATGAACTTGTTCCTAAAGTAAAAGCTCCAATTAATAATAGAACCAGTGCTGTCATTCCTGTAATGATCAAAATTACACCCAGAAATTTAGCAAAAACAGTAAAGAAGGTCATCATAAAATCACCAAAAGAGTTTCCGAATTTCTCTGCTCCTGTTTTTATTTGGCTTCCAAATTTGTCGTAATTTACGTTTTGTAGTTTTACTGAAACGGTATCAAATTCTTCTCGCACTTTTTTCTCGATATTCGAAATAGTCACGGGTTCTCCTGTCATTTCTAGTTTTTCGGAGGTGGTAGTTGCTTCGGGCATTATAATCCAAAGAATTAGGTAGGCAAGCAAACCTGTTCCATAGAAGCACACCAGAATCAAAAGGATGACTCTCAACCACACTTTATCAATTCCAAAATAATGTCCTAGTCCAGAAAGTACACCGCCAACCATGCCGTTTTCTTTATCACGATATAGTTTTTTTAGTTTGGTAGCAGTGTAATTGGTAGTTGGGTTTGCTTCGCCTTCTTCGTCTATTCTATAATCTTCGGGTTGTCCCATTATTGCAATAACTTCGTCAACTTCTCTAATGGTTACTACATGCTTTTCTGTTTTTTGTTTCTCAGATAATAATTCAGAAACACGCATTTCGATGTCTTTTATAATTTCATCTTGTCCAGAAGAGTTCGATAAAGAGCGCTTTATGGCGTCGAAATATCGGGTCATTTTTTGGTATGCATCTTCATCAATGTGAAAAAACATTCCGCCTAGGTTTATATTTACAGTTTTATTCATGACTATTGTTTTTGGTTGGTTATTAAGTTTACGGCATCAGACAATTCGGTCCAAGTGCCATTTAGTTCGTTTAAAAATGTTTGTCCAATTTCGGTAAGACCATAATACTTTCTGGGTGGTCCCGAGGTCGATTCTTCCCAACGATAATTGAGTAATCCGTCGTTTTTGAGTCGTGTTAGTAGCGGGTAAATGGTGCCTTCGACAACCAATAGTTTTGCGTTTTTTAGTGTGTCTAATATTTCCGAAGTGTAGGCGTCTTTTTCTTTCAAAACCGATAAGATGCAAAACTCGAGAACACCTTTACGCATCTGTGCTTTTGTGTTTTCAATGTTCATAATTTTTTGATTTGAGTTGATTTGTTGATTGAATTATTCGTTTTTTTGATTGATGATTAGTCATTTCGAGGGACGAAGCAATCTCATGCTGCTTAGTACTCTTTATTTCGGAGCTATTTTCTGCTTTCCGTTGCAATCTTTTTATTTTTAAAGTAAAAATAAAAAGGATTTTCACTGCAAACGAAGTTCATTGAACTCCAATTAAAATAAAAATTAAGTGAAGTAAAGCGCTATTGAGTGATTTTACTTCTATTTTTGCTCTACTTAATAAATGGAATTGTAAAAGGGTATTTGTACCTTTCTCCGTTAGATGTTTTGATGGCTGCATAAATGATTAGAAAAAACTCGACAACTTTTAATCCAAAGAAAAGAAAAGCGGCCAAGGCACCTACAGTTATTAACCCAATATGATCTCCAAAATTGAAATTGTTTATGGTCAAATTATCGCCATCATAGAAATCGTTGAAGGGTACATTTCTGAAAAGAGTAAATAATAAAATCGGAATGGCAATCACTGCTAATACCAAAGAATAAACCAATAAACTCAATTGAAAATTGATTACCTCTTTGCCGTTATGATCTACAAATTCGGAGTTGTCTTTTTTGGAAGTCCAAATTACTATCGGAAAGATGTAATTTCCAAAAGGAACGATGTATTGAGTTAAAGCACTCAAGTGAATAAATGTTGATGTGGTTGTTTCGTTTTTAGTTTCCATTTTTTTTGATTTTTTAATTTTTTTTGATTGATGTTGAAATGCTATTGTTTTTACAGGTGTATAAATCTCACAACGTCTACATAGTAATTTCTTATGCAAATATATGTCTAAAAAAAGGTATCTTGTATCACATAGTAGTAAATATTAACTAAATATTAACATGATTTTTTTATATGTACGCATAGTATTTTTTTGTATTTTAGCAAAAATAAAAGCATTGCACTATTGCTAGGATTCAAAAATGACACCGCAATACTATAAAATGACAATACAATAGTTATTAAAGCAACAAATAGCATCAACATTATGAAACTTACAGCATCAAAACTTAATAAATTTTTATTGTTCAAACTGCCTTCTGCATTTATTTGTGGTGTTAGGGTAAAACAGATAGACGAGAACAAGTGTGTTGTCTCGGTTAAGCACCGTTGGATCAATCAAAACCCTTTTAATTCGATGTATTTTGCAGTACAAGCTATGGCTGCTGAGTTAGCAACAGGAGCTTTGGTAATGTATCAAATAGCAAAATGTGATCGAAAAATTTCGATGTTGGTTGCCAATAACAAAGGGAATTTTACCAAAAAAGCAACAGGTAGAATTACTTTTGAGTGTAAGGATGGATATTTAATAGAAGAAGCAATCAAAAAAACGATTGCAAATGGAGAAGGGCAGACGTTTTGGATGAAGTCTATAGGAACAGATGAAAACGGAGTTCAAGTCTCTGAAATGGATTTTGAATGGAGTGTTAGAGTCAAATAAACCAATCAGTCCAGATTAAAAAAAGCTTCGTTTGATAACGAAGCTTTTTTTAATATAAGACATTGGTGAATTAATAATTAATATTGAAGTCAGTCTTAAATTTGTTAGAATGTGTTTAAATTGCTTTAAAATTATAATAATAACAAAGTTAGTAAAACAATACTAAGGATAGTCTTAAAATAGTCATAAAATTTAAAAACAGACAGAAAGGTTTCTTATATCAATAAGTTAGAACAGCTATTGAAGAAAAGATGACAATTTGACATTTTTTGATGTTTGGCAGTACTTTTGCTTTCCAAAGAAAAGAATAAAACGATGTTTAAGAATTTTTTTAAAAATAAAAGTAATATGACTACTGAAAATACAGAAATCGATCAAGAAATAGATGAGGTAACATTAGAGAATAATGCAAATGGAGAACAAATCATCATTGAGGAATTAAGTGTTGAAGAGCAATTGACACAAGATTTAGCCAAAGAAAAAGATAAGTTTTTGCGTTTGTTTGCAGAATTTGAAAATTACAAAAGACGTACTACAAAAGAACGTATCGAATTGTTTAAAACAGCAAATCAAGAAGTTTTATTGGCAATGCTTCCTGTTCTAGACGATTTTGACAGAGCAATTGTAGAAATCAATAAGTCAGAAGATGAGCTTGTCACAAAAGGAGTATCGCTTATTCATGAAAAACTAAAAAGCACTTTGGTTTCTAAAGGGTTAGAACAAGTAGAGGTTCAATCTGGTGATACTTTTGATGCCGATTTTGCCGAAGCAATTACACAAATTCCAGCTGCATCAGACAACATGAAAGGTAAAATTGTTGATGTTCTAGAAAAAGGGTACAAATTGGGGGATAAAATTATTCGTTTCCCAAAAGTGGTAATTGGAAATTAAAATAACAAATTATAAATACCAAATTCCAAATCAGAATGGGTTTTTAAAATTTGTCTCGCCTAAGGGTTATCGGGATTCGAGTTTTAAATTTATTTGTTTTTTGGGTTTTGTTTTTTTTGGAATTTAAACTATTATGAAAAAAGATTTTTACGAAATATTAGGTGTCTCAAAAAATGCTACTGAAGCTGAAATAAAAAAAGGCTACAGAAAAAAAGCTATTGAGTTTCATCCCGACAAAAACCCAGACAATCCGACAGCCGAAGAAAACTTTAAGAAAGCTGCCGAGGCTTACGAAGTTTTGAGCGATGCGGGCAAAAGAGCAAAATACGATCAATACGGTCATCAGGCTTTTGATGGTTCTGGTGGTTTTGGCGGTGGTCATGGAGGGATGAATATGGATGACATCTTTAGTCAATTCGGCGATATTTTCGGAGGCGGCTTCGGAGGTTTTGGTGGTGGAGGCGGCGGTGGTGGATCTCGTCGTGTAAAAGGAAGTAATTTACGTATAAAAGTAAAACTGACTCTCGAAGAAATTGCCAACGGTGTCGAGAAAAAAGTAAAAGTAAAACGTAAAGTTCAGGCACAAGGGGTGTCCTATAAAACCTGTTCTACCTGTAATGGGCAAGGGCAAGTAATGCGTGTTACCAATACTATTTTGGGCAGAATGCAATCGGCTTCTACTTGTCCTACTTGTGGGGGTTCGGGGCAGATTTTAGACAAAAAACCAACCAATGCCGACTCTCAAGGAATGGTTCTAGAAGACGAAACAGTTTCTATAAAAATACCTGCGGGTGTGGTTGATGGGATGCAACTAAAAGTTTCTAACAAAGGTAATGATGCCCCAGGAAATAGTGTTCCTGGAGATTTAATTGTTGCCATTGAAGAAATCGAACACGAATTTTTGAAACGGGAAGGCGAAAATCTTCATTATGATTTATACATTAGTTTTGCCGAAGCTGTTCTTGGAATCTCCAAAGATATCGAAGCGGTAAACGGCAAAGTTAGAATAAAATTGGAAGAAGGAATTCAATCGGGAAAAATTCTAAGATTGAAAGGAAAAGGGATTCCGAGTATCAACGGATACGGAACAGGAGACTTACTTGTTCATGTAAACGTTTGGACACCCAAAACGCTTAACAAAGAACAAAAACAGTTTTTTGAAAAGGCTTTGACTGATGAAAATTTTATTCCCAATCCAGAAAAATCAGATAAATCCTTTTTTGAAAAAGTAAAAGATATGTTTTCTTAATATTTTTTTTCAATAATATAAAAAACCCATCCTTGTGTACACAGTGATGGGTTTTTTATGTAACAATAGCAAGGATTTAGATACTAATTATTTACTTTTACACCAATTAAAAAAATAGCATGAGTATCTTACTTGAAGTTAATAAAGTTGTCAAAAAATACGGAGATTACGTTGCATTAAACGAAGTTTCTTTGGCGGTTCCCAAAGGTAGTATTTACGGTCTCTTAGGGCCTAATGGTGCCGGAAAAACATCGCTTATTCGAATAATAAACCAAATAACATTGCCCGATAGCGGAGAAATTATCCTTGATGGAGAAAAACTCCAACCCAAACACGTTCAGTATATTGGGTATCTTCCCGAAGAACGGGGTTTATACAATACAATGAAGGTAGGGGAGCAATGCTTGTATTTGGCACAAATGAAAGGACTTTCTAAAGGCGAAGCAAAAAAGCAACTAGAATATTGGTTCGAAAAATTAGAAATTCAAGGCTGGTGGAACAAAAAAATTCAGGAGCTTTCTAAGGGAATGGCTCAGAAAATTCAGTTTGTGGTTTGCGTTTTACATCAACCTAAATTATTAATTTTTGATGAGCCTTTCTCAGGTTTCGATCCTGTAAATGCCAATGTAATCAAAGAAGAGATATTGGCATTGAAGGAGCAAGGGGCGACTATTATTTTTTCGACCCACCGTATGGAAAGTGTCGAAGAGCTATGCGATCATATTTCTTTAATTCATAAATCGAATAAGCTTATCGAAGGAAAGCTAGAGGATGTAAAAAAACAATTTAGAACCAATAGTTTCGAAGTCGGAATTTTATCAGACGATGTCGAAAGTTTGATGTATGCCATTACACAAAAATTTACAGTAGGACCAGCCAATTTTAAATCTTTAAATAAGGAATTGAAACTCGAAATTCAATTAGGTAATGCCACTCCAAATGAACTTTTGCATCTGCTTACCCAACGCGGACAAGTGACTCATTTTGTAGAGAAAATTCCAAGTGTAAATGATATTTTTATTCAAACAGTAACAAAATAGATCGCTAGACTTTCTTACAATCGTCTAATCTAATCGTTTTAAATTATCTAAAAATCTAAGTAGTCTAATATAATGAGTATTATAACATTAATCATAAAAAGGGAGTTTATTGCCAAAGTACGTAATAAGTCTTTTATAGTAATGACTTTCTTGAGTCCATTGCTTTTTGTAGGTATCGCTTCTTTTGTAGGCTATTTGAGTGCCATGAAAGCCGATACAAAAAGGATTGCTGTTCACGATGAAACGGGGTTGTTTGTCAAAGAATTTACCTCCCAAAACGATAAATCTACCGAGTACCAATACCTCGACAAATCGTTGGTTGCTGTAAAGTCGCTGCGCAATAGTATTACCAACGAAAATTTAGAAGGCGTATTGTATATTCCCAAAGTAAGCAATGTTAAAGATTTAGAACGTAAAATACAATTTATTTCAAACAGTAGTCCGAGTATTTCGTTTGTCGAAAAAACTCAAGAGATTGTGGCGATTAAGCTCACAAAAATTAATTACGAAAAAGCAAATCTAGACACTATAGCTATAAAAAATGCAGCGGCCGATGTCGATATCAGCCTTTCGAAAGCATCGGGTGAAGAAAGTTTAAAAGGGCTTAATGAAATAAAAATCGGGATTGGTGGGCTCTTTGGTTATCTTATTATGATGTTTATTATTATTTATGGTAATATGGTCATGCGGAGTGTTATCGAAGAAAAAACTAGCAGAATTATCGAAATCATTATTTCATCGGTTAAACCTTTTCAGCTCATGATGGGTAAAATCATCGGGACTTCGTTGGCAGGAATACTACAATTTTTTATTTGGGCCATTATTGGACTACTGCTAATGTTCGGAGCATCTTTGTTTTTTGGAGTGTCTATCGGATCAACTTCTCAAATTCCTCCCGAGTTAATGCAAACAGCACAGCAAGAATTGGCCACTACGGCTCAAATGTATATCAAAGAAATTTGGAACTTGCCTATTGCAACAATACTTATTGGTTTTGTTATTTATTTTGTCGGAGGCTACTTTTTATACAGTTCGTTTTATGCCGCAATTGGTGCTGCTGTAGATAACGAAACCGACTCACAACAATTTCTTCTACCTATTATTATGCCTTTGGTATTGGGGGTTTATATTGGTTTTTTTACGGTTATGAATGACCCTCAA
>JAYVGE010000184.1:0-10116 GCA_043772515.1 Flavobacterium sp.
TTTAGATGTATTCCGCAAGTACATGGAGCTTCAAAAGATGCAATCGATTATGTAAAGAAAGTTTTTAAAACAGAAATTAATTCGGTGACCGATAATCCAAACATTTTTGTAGAAAGTGACCAAATTATTTCTGGAGGTAATTTTCATGGACAACCCTTAGCTTTAGCATTAGATTTTATGGCAATTGCTTTGGCAGAATTAGGAAGCATTTCTGAGCGTAGAACCTATCAATTGATTTCTGGTTTGCGTAATCTTCCTGCTTTTTTGGTTGATAATCCAGGACTTAATTCTGGTTTTATGATTCCGCAATATACTGCGGCAAGTATTGCTAGTCAAAACAAGCAATTGGCTACACCAGCAAGTATCGATAGTATTGTTTCTAGTAACGGACAAGAAGATCACGTGAGTATGGGAGCCAATGGTGCTACAAAAGCTTTGAGAGTAATGCACAATCTAGAGCGAATATTGGCTATCGAATTGATGAACGCATCGCAGGCCATTGCATACAGACAACCGTTGCAATCAAGCGATTTTATCGAAATGTTTCTAAAGTCTTACAGAGAAGAAGTGCCTTTGGTAAAAGAAGATCGAATTCTGCATTACGATATTGAAAAAACAGTTTTATTTTTGAATAGTTTTCAGATCGAAGACGATTTGTTAACACTGAGTTAACATTGAGCCTTAAAAATAAAGTAATTTTGCAAACCTAAATATATTCAAAATGTCATTAAATAGTATTTTTCAATTTTTGGTTCCAAAGGATAAAAAGTTTTTCCCACTTTTCGAAGAAGCGTCAAGTAATTTAATCGAATTGGCTTCCAATTTGCATGAAGCTGTAAATCTTCCATTAAAAGAAAGAGAAGTTCTTTTTCAAAAAATAGACGAATTAGAACAAAAAGGAGAAGCGATTACTCGTCAGACTAATCTTGAGTTGAGTAGAAATTTTATTACTCCATTTGATAGAGAAGACATTTATTCCTTAATTACATCAATTGATAATGTAGCTGATAATCTTCACGGTGCAGCTAGTCGAATGAAGTTGTATCACGTTGATAAGATTACAAAATCAATTAGAAAATTGACAGAGATTAATCTAGAAGCGTGTCAAAATATAGATACAGCTGTAAAAGAATTGAAAGATTTTAATAAAATAGATAAAATTACCGATGCTTGTGCGAGAATTAATAAATTAGAGAATAAATCGGATACTGTTTATAATAAAGCAGTATTCGAAATATTCGAAAATGAAACGGATGCCATAAATGTTATCAAATACAAAGAAGTATTGTCTGTTTTAGAATCGGCAACTGATAAGTGCAAGAATGTAGCAGCAGTTTTAGAATCTATTTCTGTAAAACATTCTTAATTCAATCCATTTCATCCTGAAGTTATTTTTATGACGCTACTTATAATTATTATAGTTTTAGCATTAGTTTTCGATTACATCAATGGTTTTCATGATGCTGCCAATGCGATTGCTACCGTTGTTGCGACCAAAGTTCTTTCGCCTCTTCAGGCGGTTATTTGGGCTGCATTTTTTAACTTTCTCGCCTATTGGGTTTTTGGTTTTGGAGTAGCAGATACTGTTGCAAAAACTGCCAGTACTATGGATATTAATCTGGTAGTAATTTTGTCGGGTATTATCGCTGCTATTACTTGGAATCTAGCGACTTGGTGGTTAGGAATTCCTTCTAGTTCATCCCATACTTTAATAGGTGGTTTTGCTGGAGCTGCTATTGCTCATGCAGGTTTTGGTGTGGTGTCATGGTACAAAGACGGTAAAGATGGAGCAATGCCTTCTGGGGTTCTAATTATCGTGGCATTTATTGTTTTGGCTCCTTTGTTAGGTGCGCTAATATCCTACCTAATGTCTATTTGGTTGCTCAATGCTTCTAAGAAAAGTATATACCCAAAATTGTTTACCCTTATTTTAATTGCCTTAACTATCTGGTTTATTGCAGGTCAGTTAATACCTTTTGAAGAAATTGAGAAACCTCGTTTTGAGTCCGAATTTTTTAGTTTTATTTTTGAGAAACACAATATAAAATGGTTTATAGTAGGGTTTATTGTACTTTCTATATGTCTCTTTGCTTTAATTTTTAGTAGTTTAAATCTTACTCAATCTAATTCTGCTCTCAAGAAAATGCAACTATTATCATCAGCCGCCTTTAGTTTGGGACATGGTGGTAATGATTCCCAAAAAGTAATGGGTATTATTGCTGCTGCAGTGGCGGTATATATTAATACCTCAGGACACGGAGAAGTTATGCCTGATTGGCTAAATGTGATTCTCCCAGATGAAGATAAAGGTATAAAAGCAGCAATGCCGGCTTGGATTCCTTTAGCTTGTTACTCAGCTATTGCTGCCGGTACATTGAGCGGAGGTTGGAAAATTATTAAAACAATGGGTTCTAAAATAACAAAAGTAACCTCGTTTGAAGGTGTAGTTGCAGAAACTGCGGGGGCTTTGACCTTATATATTACAGAACATTTTAAAGTGCCTGTAAGTACAACACATACTATAACAGGATCTATAATTGGGGTTGGACTAACAAAACGCGTTTCTGCGGTGCGTTGGGGCGTAACGGTAAGTTTGTTATGGGCTTGGGTTTTGACCATTCCAATTTCTGCCTTGCTAGCGGCTTTGGTTTACTATTTTCTTAGTTTGTTTATAAAATAATAGTTTGCTATACAATTCATAAAAAAAACCATTCGCTACTGTGAATGGTTTTTTTTGCTTTTGAGACATCAAAAGGCTTTATTATCATTCTAAAATTTTAAATAACCTAGCCTAAAAAAGGCATTCTATAGCTGTTTTGAAAAAAGCTGTTTGTAATCCCTTTTATTTTTTTTATTTTTATAAAAAAAATAAAATTGATGAACATCTGTATCCAAAAAATAATTTCAACTTGCCTTTTTATCCTATGTTTTCAATACAATAGCGCACAAGATAAGGTTTTCGATTCTGTAAAAGGAAATGCGGTTAGCGATACCAGCTTTGTCAATCTTAAAATTTACAGTCCTGATTTTGTATACGATATGAAATATGCAACGGATGATAATTTCTTGAAGGCAAAAGTTTATGATTGTGCCGAATGTTTATTGCGACTAAAAACAGTTGAAGCTTTGATCGAGGCCAATCAAAAATTCATAAAAAAAGGGTATAAAATAAAAATTTTTGATTGTTATCGTCCATTGGATATTCAGAAAAAAATGTGGACAATTGTGTCTAATCCAGAATATGTTGCCAATCCCAAAAAAGGATCAATTCATAATAGAGGCGGAGCAGTAGATATTACTTTGGTGAATATAAAAACTGGGAAAGAATTGGATATGGGAACTCCGTTCGATTTTTTTGGTGTCAAAGCCAGTCATAACTATTCTAATTTGTCAGATGAGATAATAGAAAACAGAAGGTTACTCAAAAGAGTAATGAAAAGCAAAGGTTTTAACCCTTTTGATTCAGAATGGTGGCATTACAATCACAAATCGGCATTAAAAGACAAGGTTTCTAATGCCAAATGGAATTGCGATTAGTCTCGATGCGGGAAATTATCAGGGTAAACTCTTTTAACATTATTCGACACGAATTACACGAATTAGCACAAATTTTAAAAAATTAAATTTCACGAGTTATGAAGATTTGTGTAATTAAAAAAGTAATTATTCGTGTAAATTGGTGTAATTCGTGTCTAACTTTTTTTTAAAAGCGTTTGCCTTGGGGAAATTATTTGATTTTGTTGCAAATCAAAAATATTTTAGTATTGTTTTTATCCGTTGTAAAAAAGCAGTACAGGTTTCCTCCTTCTTTTATTTTCCATTTTTTTCTGATAACTTCGACCGTGTCTGGAAAATTTCTCGTAGTTATGTTGGCTTTGGTGTTTTCTAAATATTTTTTCATTTCGGATTTGGTGTATGGGAATGAGTTTTTTATCTCGAAGACCCTACCAGCAAAAGGAATCAATTCGTTTGAAGTGTATAAATGCGAGTGTTTGTGGAGTTTATTTATTTTGTAAAAAACGCTAACTTCATCGAATCCGCCCGATTTCATGATGGCGCTATTGGGTTCGTACAGGTATTTTTGTGGTAAGTTATAGGTAGGGAATTGTAATTCTTGGTTTAAAATAAATTCAAAAGTCTGCTTCTTTTCTTTTGTTATATTAACGGTTTGTATGGTAATAGATTCTAGATAGTTTTTTTTTAATTCCCACAGAATTTCTTTGACTTCATTTTCTAAAGCTATAATGTGAATTGTTTTTACGTTTTTTAACTCCAATAAACCAGCAGATATATCGAGTAATGGAGCTGTTTTTATAAGAATAGCATCCGAATTTTCGAAATAAAATTCAAGATTATCAGGCACATTAGGCAAGCAGTCTTTGAGCATAAAGACTTTTCCTTTGACATCATTTCGTCTCGAAGGATCGATGTAAATCCAATCCCATTTGTGGTTTAAAATCTTCAATATTTCAAGACTGTCTCCAATGTAGCAACAGATGTTTTGGATTTTTAATTGCTCAAAATTATGTTGAACGATTTCGGATAATTCAGGGTTTATTTCGCAATGTGCAACCGTTTTTAATTTTTTTGCAAAATAAAAATCATCCACACCAAAACCTCCTGTTAGGTCAATTAGGCTTTTGCCCGAAATAAGCGTACTTTTGTAGCAAGCTGTTTTTTCGGAGGAAGTTTGTTCTACAGATATTTTACTAGGATACACGATATTTTTTGAAGCAAACCAGTTCGGAAGTTTATCTTTTGCTTTTGTCTTTGCTTCAATTTGATTCAAAATAGAAATCCATTCCATTTCTGGAAAAGGATTTTTTTGCAGAGCTAATTTTGTAATATTTACGTTGATATTAGCATTTATGAAATCTTGAATTTCAGAATTTAGAAGGTTTAAATTCAAAATTAAATATTTTTTGTTACTAATTGTATAGCTTTGTTTTCTGGAAAAAACTCTTTGCCAATAACTTTCAAAATAGTGTAAAGAGGTACGGCAATAATCATTCCTAGAATTCCAAATAGAAATCCAGCAATTAAAATGACCAGAAAAATTTCTAGCGGATGTGAACTAACGCTCTTAGAAAAAATAATGGGTTGCGAAAGATTGTTATCGATGATTTGAACAATCCAAAAACCAATTAATACATAAATGGTGGTTGGCAACATTTCGCTTTGAAAATCACTTCCTAAATTGCTAAGCATTGTTAGAATTGCTGCTAGTACAGAAGCAATTAAGGGGCCGACATACGGTATGATATTTAGAACAGCACATAAAAATGCAATAACGAATGCATTTGGGATTCCAAAAACCATTAGAACGATTACATACAAAATAAAGACAATAAACAATTGAAGCAATAATCCTATAAAATAACGAGAAAGTAAATGATTTATTTTTTCTAATGAATTTAAAATTTTTTCTTCATGGGTGTCAGGAATTAATGTTTTGGCTCCAATTATAAAATTGGCTCTGTCTTTTAGGAAAAAAAAAGTAATGAATAAAACAGAACCTAATCCCATCCCAAAACTGCTAAGAGCTGTAAGGGTAGAGTTTAAAAAATTGGGTATAAAACTAAAATTTATTTTAGAAGACGTTGAGGCTTCTTTAAATATTTTGGCTGAATCTATGTGATGACTTTCTAAAAAATCAGAGCATTCTTTTAGGAGTTCTAGACTTTTTCTTTCAATTTCAAGAGTATTCAAAAGAGATAGATTTTGACCTTGAGAAAGTATTAACGGAATAAATAACATTATAAATCCAGCAATAATCAAAATGAATAGGCTTATTGTAGTGATAGTTGCAATGGAATGTTTGAATTTTAACTTGTTTTTCAAAAAATCTAAGATTGGATTTCCAATAAGAGTAAGGATTAAGGAAACTAAAAGATACATAAGAACCGACTGAACTTGGTATAGAAAATAGATAGACAAACAAACGAGAAGAAGTGTTCCTATTGCTTTTAATATGCCATTCGAAATAATTTTGGATGTAAGCATTTAATTTTTTTTAGGTTATAAAGATAAAAAAACTCGCTAATAAATAGCGAGTTTTATATAACCTTTAAGCAAAAAATATTAGATTCCAAATGACGCTCTTGGTCCACCTGCAACAAATATTGCCGCCATTCTCGATTTTTGGCCGTTAGAGAACATATACATTCCTCTATCATCTGTGTAGTCCATATAATCCATTGTCATCTCTACTGGAGTTCCAGTACAAGTACTCAAATGTGGGTAAGTTGGAACACCGTAATTTGCTGTATCGTGAGTCGGAGTATCCGAAACTAAATCGCTACCACAATTGGCATCTCCCCAAATATGGCGTAAATTCATCCAGTGTCCTACTTCGTGAGTACCTGTTCTTCCTAAGTTATATGGGTAACTTGCACTCGATGATAGACCAAAATATTTAGAATCAATTACAACTCCATCTGTTGAAGAAGATCCTCCAGGAAATTGTGCATATCCTAAGATGCCACCACCAATAGTACAAGCCCATAAATTTAGTTTTGTAGTTGGAGAAGTAGGATTCAATCCGCCTTTGCTGCTTTTTTTCATTGCATCTGCAGTTCCCCAAGAAGTTTTAGTTGTCGATTTTCTAACGATACCTTCTAAAACAAAAGTGATTCCGACATTGGCTTTTACACCCGAAAATAATGAAGGTACACTGCCGAAGTCTGAATTTAATGCATTGAAATCTTTATTTAAAACATCAATTTGAGATTGGATTTGAGCATCTGAAATGTTTTCAGCTGTTGTTTTGTATAAAACATTTACAATTACTGGAATTTGTACTTTACCATTTACTAAACGGTTTGTTAGGATAGATTTTTGAGTAAAAGCTTCAATTTCATTCATTCTTATTGCTAAGGATGGATCGGCTTTTAATTGTTCTGTTAGTACTTCTTGTGAGGCGCAACCACGATGTGCAATTGCTTCTGTTGAAGCATCCATTAATTCTGTTTTGTCATTTTGACAAGAAAAAAGCATTAGAAATGCTGCGGTACTTAAAATAATCTTTTTCATAATAATTAAGTTTTGTTATAAAAACATTAGTTTGGTTAATTAGTTGGCAATTTTATAACATTTTTTCATATAAAACAAATTATGTGTTATTATTTTATTAATATTCAGGTATTTGTACTTGATATGTTTGATGAAAAGAAAGTAAAAACTTGTTTTTATTATCGCTTTAACAGGCTACGAACTCAGCAAGCATGTTAGATAAGTAGTAATTTGTACTTGAGTTAAATAATTGAAGAGAATGCCCTTCGGGTTGGGTGTCAATTTTGAAGCTTTAAAATTTAAAAAAACACACGTTTTTTTTATCTTTGCCATAGGTTTTTAATAACAATAGAAACCCTTGTTCCTAAAGCCTTGTCAGGGTTTTGAACCCTGACAGGGCTAAGTTGTCGATAAAATAAATAGCGAACCTATTTTTAAAAATTCGTTCAGATTTGACACCACACCCTTCAGGTCAAATAGATCTATTTTAAATAAACAAAAGTAGATTAGTGGAGTAGATTTATTTCTTGAAGTGCTAAATTTTACACCGTTCATTATTATAAAATAGTGGAATGGAGACAAGCTGAAAAATATTAATTAACATTAATTTATTTGTTAAAAAAATAGTTTATAATAAAGCAACTCGTTCGTTTTGAATAATCCTATAGTTTTGTTGTAATACCACTGAATAATATGTTTTAGTTCAAAGCAAATTATCTTCACCCCAACCCTATAAAAAGGAAGAGGGGTTGATATTGGATTAATTTATAAACACTAATAGTATAAATTGTTTGCTTTTCGTCTGTAAAGAAGAGTTAAAAGGGACAATAAATTACAAATGGTTTTCTAGAACAGATAGTCTATTTGTTCTAAAAGTAAAGAAGTGTAAGTGATTTATTTGTAAAAAAAGTTGTGATTTTATTAATTGAATGCCGTTTTTAGATGCTGTGCTTTAATTAATTATTAAAAATATAATTAATGATGTTAGCTCCCATTTTTAAGGCTTTTTCTCTTACTTCAGCAGGGTCATTGTTTACTTCTTTTACCTCCCAGCCATCTCCAAGATCCGATTCGTAGGTATAGAGCAGTACTAACTTATTTGCTATAAATATTCCGAACGCTTGCGGACGTTTGCCATCGTGTTCGTGTATTTTGGGTAATCCATTAGAGAAGAGAAAAGGTTTTTGAAATAGAGCATGGTTGGACGGAATCTCGACCAAATTATTGTTGGGGAATAGTTTTTTTATTTCTTTTCTTACGTATTGATCCATTCCGTAATTGTCGTCTATATGTAGAAAACCGCCTGCGAGTAAATAATTTCTTAAATTGGTAAGATCACTTTCTCCAAAGACTATGTTTCCGTGTCCGGTCATGTGTACCAACGGATAAGAAAATAAATCGGGACTATTAGGTTCTACAGTTGCTGGTTTAGGTTTAATTTTGGTATTGATGTTTGCGTTGCAGTACTGAATTAAGTTGGGCAAGGAGGTAGGATTGGCGTACCAATCACCACCTCCGCTGTATTTTAATAATGCTATTTCCTGAGAGTAGGAGGAAATTGTGATCAAAAATAATAAAAAATATAATTTTTTCATCGTACTTAAAATGACTTTTAATTAATTATCGGATAATGCAATCTACAATTATTCATTAAAAAAAACGACACTATGGCAAGCAACAATTGCTGCAGTTTCGGTACGCAATCGGGTAGTGCCCAAAGTGACGGGGATATATTGATTTTCTAGAGCGAGTGCAATTTCTTTTTCAGAAAAATCACCTTCGGGGCCAATTAAAATGGTGGTGTTTTTGGATGTACTCAAAACAGATTTAAGTGTTTTTTTATCGGTTTCTTCGCAATGAGCAATCAATTGTAAATCATTAGTATTGCGTTTTATAAATTCTTTGAAGGTAATGGCAGGATTCAATTTCGGAAGATGTAATTGGTTACATTGCTTCATAGCCGATAAGATAATTTTATCAAATCGATCACTATTGATTACTTTTCTCTCAGAACGATCACAAATTATAGGTGTAATTTCGTGAATACCAATTTCGGTTGCTTTTTCGAGAAACCATTCGTAACGGTCGTTCATTTTTGTAGGAGCTACTGCTAGGTGCAATTGCTGTTTTGCAGGCGCTATAGTCTCGAAAGAAAGAATTTTTACGGTGCATTTACTATCAGATGCTAATGTGATTTCTGTTTTGAATAAAAAACCTAAACCGTTGGTTACAAGTAAAATATCGGTATCTTTTTTGCGTAATACTTTAATAATATGTTTGCTTTCTTCTTTGTCAAAAGAAAAAGTTGTTGTGCTTTCGCTAATAGTTGGGTTATAAAATAATTGCATAATTTAAAATTGTATTCTCGCTTTTGAAACTACAGAAGAAGTTTCGAATTTTTCTAATAAAAACTTTTGATAACCTACAATTCCAATCATTGCAGCATTATCGGTAGTGTACTCAAATTTTGGGATAAATGTTTTCCACCCATATTCTGACTCACTTTCTTTCAATCTATTTCGGATGCCAGAGTTGGCAGAAACTCCTCCGCCAATAGCAATTTGTTTTATTCCGGTTTCTTTTACAGCCAATTTTAATTTGTCCATCAATATCTCTACGATCGTAAATTGTATAGAGGCACAAATGTCATTGCGGTTTTCATCGACAAAGTTGGGATTTTCTAATTTCTTTTTTTGAATAAAATATAAGATAGCCGTTTTTAATCCAGAAAAACTAAAGTCTAATCCGGGTACTTTTGGTTTTGTAAAGGCAAAAGCTTTTGGATTCCCGAGTTGTGCATATTGATCTATCAGTGGTCCTCCAGGATAAGGGAGACCGAGTATCTTGGCACTTTTGTCAAAAGCTTCTCCCACGGCATCATCTGTTGTTTCGCCTATGATGGTCATATCAAAATAGTTCTGTACTCGAACAATTTGTGTGTGTCCACCACTAATAGTTAATGCCAAAAAAGGGAAAGTAGGTTTCTCGAAACCTTCTTCGGCTATAAAATGAGCTAAAATATGCGCTTGCATATGATTTACAGCTATCAACGGAATTTGTAACGCTAGTGACAACGATTTGGCAAAAGAACTGCCGACCAATAAA
>JAYVGE010000185.1:0-4046 GCA_043772515.1 Flavobacterium sp.
CGGTGAAATAAAATTAATTAATTCCCAATTAGTTTTACTACATTTATTAAATGAATGACACCCGACTTATAGATATTGCCGTAGCCTTGGGGATTTCTGTCACTACAGTATCAAAAGCACTAAAAGGATATACCGACATTAGCCCTTTGACTCGGGCAAAAGTGCTAGATATGGTGGCAACCATGAATTACAAACCCAATGCTAACGCTGTAAATCTTAGAACAAACGAAACCAAAACCATTGGTGTCATCATACCAACGATGGTACATCATTTCTTTTCTAGTGTTTTGAATGGTATTTTGGACGAAGCCGAAAACAGAGGCTATCTCGTTATTATCTTACAATCGAATGAAAAATATGAACTAGAGAAAAAACAAATAGCACTATTATTACAAAAGAGAGTCGACGGAATTTTGATTTCCTTGTCTAACGAAACAGACGATTTTTCCCATATTAACGAAGCTATCAAAAACAATACTCCTGTTGTTTTATACGATAAAATTGCCAAAGTAGTCAACTGTTCCAAAGTAGTAATTAACGACAGAAAAGCAGCTTACGATGCCGTAACTTATCTGATTACTAATGGATTTAAAAAAATAGCTCATTTTAGAGGATCCTACACTCCACAAAATTCGATTGATCGATTTTTAGGATATAAAAAGGCTTTAGAAGACCACAACATACCTTACGACCCTTCTCTAGTTTATTTGTGTGACCACAACTCTGATTTTGAGGACGGTTATGCCAATGCCAAAAAACTAGTAGAAGACCATAAAGATGTCGATGCTGTTTTTGCAATTACCGATTTGGTCGCTATTGGCATTATAAAATACCTTAACGAAATGCAAATCAAAATTCCAGAACAAATCGCTGTTTTTGGTTTTAGCAATTGGTTTATGTCTACGGTAATATCTCCAAAACTCACTACAATTGACCAGCCTGGTTATGCTATTGGCCAACGAGCTGCTGCTATTTTGATAAATGAAATAACCCAAATAAAAGAACGTGTTCCAGTTACACATCAAATTATCGAATTGCCCACAGCAATTATTGAAAGAGAATCTACCCTAAGAAATTAAGAACACAGTAGTGAGTCGCAGTGCAATGTCCCGAAGAAAAACAGTTTCCTAAAATGGAAAATCTGACTGAATACTATGTACCAAAAATCACAACTCGATTTTTACCACATATCCCTCAGAACCACGAACGTTAAAGACAGTTCCTCCTTCAAAAATAAGGTATTGTCCTTTTATTCCCGTTAGTTTTCCGTGAAACTGAGGTGTTTTATCCAGACTCAAACTCGATACTTTTGTTGGATACTCCAAAATTGGGTAATGCATCTCATACAAATCATTTTTTTGTAAATAAAAATACTCTTGTACCTCGGCTGGAATTAGCTTTTCGACTTTCAATCGTTCGTTTATTAGATCTACAGATTCAAAAGTATTGGTTAGCATTTTACGCCAATTGGTTTTATCGGCAAAATGATTTTTTAGGGCAACCTCTGTAATTCCTGCCAGATACCGATTCGGAACTTCAACTATGGCAATCGCCTGATTTGCTCCTTGGTCGATCCATCGTGTTGGCACTTGCGTTTTACGAGTCACCCCTACTTTTACTTCGCTCGACAATGCCAAATACACAATATGGGGTTGTAATTGTACTTTTTCTTCATAAACCAAATCTCGATCTTGAATACCCAGATGCGCCGTACTCAGTTCGGGTTTCATAATCCAATCACCAACGGCTGGACTCGAATAAAAACAATCGTAACAAAATCCTTGACGGAATATTTTTTTTTTCTTACTACAATTCAAACATTGATACCCTATAAAATTAATCGCTACATTTTTGTTTAGCAATTGATTGACATTGAGAAAACTATTTTCAAAAACCAAATAATATTGTATTGGATTTCCGAATTCCGTTTGCATTTTAGAAAGGACACCTTCGTAGGTCATGAGATTTTAGATTAACGATTTTAAATTTCGGTAGCTCAGCTTCGACAAGCTCAGCTACCGTGGTCTTGGCTTCGGCAAGCTCAGCTACTGGTAGCTGAGCTTGTCGAAGCTAAATTATTTGATACAAATAAAATTGTTTTTTATAAAAAAACACTATTTTTGAAACTACGACAAAGTTAGTATTTGTCAATCGATATTCAAATTTTAAATGGCTCCCTTTTTCCCTAAGAACAAAACCTGAAATTCGAAATCGTTAATCAACAATCTCAAATCTCTATGTCACTAACCATAATCAATACGTTCGCTTCTTGGGTTCTAAAACAAAGAATACATCAGATTGAACTTTTCTTAAAATATCCAAATGAAGTTCAGGAAGAATTACTGATGAACTTGATTCGTTCGACTGAAGAAACAGTTATTGGCAACCAATACGATTATTCTACTATAAAATCATACCAAACTTTTACCGAACGAGTTCCTATTTCGACCTATGAAGAACTAGAGCCCTTGATAGAACGCACGCGAAAAGGAGAACAAAATGTTTTTTGGGAAACCCCTGTAAAATGGTTTGCCAAATCAAGTGGCACCACCAACGCAAAAAGCAAATTTATTCCCGTAAGCAATGAAGCTCTCGAGGATTGCCATTACAAAGGAAGTAAAGATTTATTGTGTTTGTATTTGAATAATAATGAAGATTCGGAACTCTTTGTCGGAAAAAGTCTTCGCCTTGGCGGAAGCTCACAGATTTACGAAGACAACAATACCTTTTTTGGAGATTTATCAGCAATTTTAATTGAGAATATGCCCATTTGGGCAGAATTCAGTAGTACGCCAAGCAATAAAATATCTCTGATGAGTGAATGGGAAACCAAAATTACTGCCATAATCAAAGAAACAATAAACGAAAATGTGACCAGTTTCGCAGGAGTGCCCTCGTGGATGTTGGTACTAATGAATAAAGTATTGCAAGAAACTGGGAAAAACAATCTAATGGAAGTTTGGCCCAATCTGGAAGTCTATTTTCATGGTGGCGTTAGTTTTGATCCCTACAGAGAGCAATACCAAAAAATCCTCCCCAAAAGCGATTTCAAATATTACGAAATCTACAATGCTTCTGAAGGTTTTTTTGCCATTCAGGATCTCAACAATTCTAGCGATTTATTGCTGATGTTAGATTACGGAATATTCTACGAATTTATTCCAATGGATACTTTTGGCACGCAAGAACAAAAAGCCATTCGATTATCTGAAGTAGAATTATTTAAAAATTACGCCATGGTAATCACAACTAATTCGGGTTTATGGCGTTATTTAATAGGCGACACTGTTCGTTTTACATCCTTAAATCCGTATCGAATTCGAGTAACAGGAAGAACCAAACATCATATCAATGTATTTGGAGAAGAATTAATGGTCGAAAACACAGATCAGGCAATTGCCAAAGCCTGCCTGATTACCCAAACCGAAGTAGTCGAATACACAGTGGCTCCTATTTTTATGAAAGATAAAGATAAAGGAGCACACGAATGGATGATCGAATTTAAAGAAAACCCAAAAGACATTAGTACTTTTCAAAAAATACTTGACGAAAGTATACAATCTGTAAATTCTGATTACGAAGCCAAACGCTACAACAACATGACACTAAATCCGCTAGTAATAAATATAGCAAGAAAAGGATTGTTTTATGATTGGCTAAAAGAAAGAGACAAATTAGGAGGTCAGCATAAAATTCCGAGATTATCGAACCAAAGAGATTATTTGGAACAGTTGAAGGGGATGTAAATTGAAGTTGAGCATATCTAAATAAATGGCGGTAAGCTTAAAAACCGTAAAGATGCAACAATCCTTCCAAAACCTCAAGCTGGTGTGAGCGGCTCGTGAACACAATCAACTTTAAATCATTTACAGGTGCGAGCGAGACGCTCTCACTAGCGAAAAAGCAGCTGCTATTTGATGGATTGAAGAATTAAAACCCCTTAATTCTACTAAAGTGCATGAGGGATAGAAGTGGAGATCCTTTATGTTTTTCCTTTATAAACATAAAGATTGCAACGGATAGCCCGACCCGCTTTTTCTGCGGGA
>JAYVGE010000186.1:0-4024 GCA_043772515.1 Flavobacterium sp.
TTCATCGGCGTTGCAAACCAAATGTCTTGGTTTTCCTGATTTTTTATCAATAAAACTCCATTTCATTCCTGCTGGAAATCCGGCACCACCACGACCACGCAAGCCCGAAGTTTTAACCTCTTCTACCACTTCGTCTGGCGTTAATGTTTTCAGGGCTTTTTCTACAGAGGCATAACCACCATTTTGGCGATACACTTCGTAGGTTTTAATCCCTGGAATATTGATTTTGTCTAATAATATTTTTTGTGACATATTATTTATCGTGTAATATTATTTTATTGTCTTTGCAATCGGCTATTAATTGATCGATTTTTTCCTCGTTCAAATGTTCTTTGTAAAAATCGCCTAATTGCATCATCGGAGCATATCCACAAGCTCCTAAACATTCTACTCCTCTCACTTCAAACAATCCATCTGCTGTAGGTTCGCCCACTTTTACTCCTAATTTAGTGCAAGTGTAATCCATTAAATCTTCAACTCCATTCAAGCAGCATGGAGACGTTTGACAGAATTCGAACATGTATTTTCCAATGGGTTTTTGGTTGTACATCGTGTAAAACGAAACTACTTCGTAAACCTCGATGGGCTTGATTAAAAGAATTTCAGCTACTTTATTCATTAATTCAATGCTCAACCAATTCTCGTGGGCATCTTGAACTTCATGTAAGACAGGTAGTAATGCTGATTTCCTTTTGTCTTCAGGATAATGACTAGTCAATTCATTGATGCGATTCATCAATGCCTCAGTCATTTTTATTTCTTGTTTGTAATGTGTTCTTTCCATTTTTCTTTTAAATCTGAAATCTAAAATCGTTAATCAACAATCTAAAATCTTTATGCGTCTAATTCTCCGGCAATAACATTTAAACTTGATAAAATAACAATCGCATCCGAGAGCAAGGCTCCTTTTATCATTTCTGGATATGCTTGGTAGTATATGAAACAAGGTCTGCGGAAATGTAATCTATATGGGGTACGACTTCCGTCGGTTACTAGGTAAAAACCTAATTCTCCGTTTCCGCCTTCTACTGGATGATAAATCTCTGCAACTGGAACAGGAACTTCTCCCATTACGATTTTGAAGTGATAAATAAGTGATTCCATATTGGTATACACATCTTCTTTTGGAGGAAGATAATATTCAGGAACATCTGCATGAAATTCATTACCCTCTGGCATTTTTGCCAATGCTTGGCGGATGATGCTCAGACTTTCCCATACTTCGGCATTACGAACACAGAAACGATCGTAGGTATCGCCTGATTTTCCAACAGGAACTACAAAATCAAAATCTTCATAAGAAGAATAGGGTTGCGCTACACGAACATCATAATCGACACCTGCAGCACGTAAATTTGGTCCTGTAAAGCCGTAAGCCATGGCTTGTTCGGCAGAAATTGCACCAACATTTACAGTTCTGTCAATAAAAATTCTGTTTCTTTCGAATAAGTTCTCAAATTCCTTCCAGGCTGCTGGAAATTCCTCTAAAAACACATCTAGTTTGCGGAAAGCTTCTGGAGACCAATCTCTTTCGAAACCCCCAATTCTTCCCATATTGGTTGTCAAACGGGCGCCACAAATTTCTTCGTATATTTCGTATACTTTTTCTCTAAATTGAAATACATATAGAAAGCCAGTATAGGCTCCAGTATCTACGCCAAGAATAGAGTTGCAGATAATGTGATCCGTAATTCTGGACAATTCCATGACAATAACTCTTAGGTATTGTGCTCTTTTTGGAACTTCAATGTCTAGTAGTTTCTCTAGTGTCATCCACCAGCCCATGTTGTTAATAGGAGAGGAGCAATAGTTCATTCTATCAGTAAGAGGAGTGATTTGGTAAAACGGTCGGTTTTCGGCAATTTTTTCAAAAGCTCTATGAATGTAGCCAATAGTTGGTTCTGCCTCAAGGATTCTTTCACCATCCATCAATAAGATATTTTGAAAAATACCGTGCGTAGCAGGATGTGTAGGTCCTAAATTTAGAATGGTAAGTTCGCTTCCATCTTCGTTTAGTTTCTCTTTTATTATTTTAGCATAACGATGCTCTGGTGGTAATAATAGTTCTGACATTTATTTAATGTGAAAAATTATATTTTTAGCTATTGATTGATGGTAGTTCTTCCGAAATATCTATCGTCTTTATCTGTTCTTCCGCTGTCTTCCATCGGAAATTCTTTTCGCATCGGAAAAGAAATCATTTCATCCATATTCAAAATACGTTTCAATTGTGGGTGCCCCATGAAATTGATGCCGTAAAAATCGTAGGTTTCTCTTTCCATCCAGTTTGCACTTAGAAAAATATTCGATATCGTTTTTATTTGTGGTGTTGAACCATTGATAAATACTTTTATTTTGATGCGTTTGTTTTCATACCAATTGTGTAAATGGTACACCACTGCAAATTGTCGGTTTTCTACATTATCTGGATAATGAATTGCGCATAAATCGGTTAAAAAGTGAAAACGTAATATCGGATCATTTTTTAAAAAAAGAATAACAGCTGTAATTGTATCGGCAGCTACTTCTAATGAAAAGATGTCTCTTTCTTGATTGAAATGAAAAACATTCTCGCCAAATAGGGCTACTAATTTATCTTGAATATCTATTGTCTCTAAAGCCATTTTGTCTATTGAATGTTATAGGATGCCAATAATTCTTGGTATTCTGGAGAACTTCTTCTTCTTACAGATTCTGTTCGTACTAATTCTTGTAATTTCATCACGCCGTCTACTATTTGTTCGGGTCTTGGCGGGCAACCAGGAACATAAACATCTACTGGAATTACTTTGTCGATGCCTTGTAATACAGAGTAAGTGTCGAAAATTCCTCCTGAGCTAGCGCATGCTCCAACTGCTATTACCCAGCGGGGTTCTGCCATTTGTTCGTATACTTGACGTAATATAGGGGCCATTTTTTTAGAAATCGTTCCCATTACCATTAGCATATCTGCTTGACGAGGTGAGAAACTCACCCTTTCAGAACCAAATCGAGCCAAATCATAATGTGAAGCCATTGTTGCCATAAACTCAATGCCGCAGCAAGACGTAGCAAACGGTAATGGCCAAAGAGAATTAGCACGAGCCATACCTACAACATCATTTAGTTTTGTGGCAAAGAAACCTTCTCCTACAACACCTTCTGGAGGGGAAACCATTTTTATATTCGAATTGCTCATTTTAATTTTTGATTTTTGATTTTTTCAAACCGTAAATAAAAATCTTAATTTTTCAAAAAAATATAAGATCTTAAATCTCATTATTCCCACTCTAGTGCCTTCTTTTTGATGATGTAGAAAAAGCCTACTAAAAGCAAAAGCATAAAAAGTATCATTTTTACCATTCCTTCCATTCCTAGCTCTTTAAAATTGATTGCCCATGGGTAAAGAAAGATAACCTCTACGTCGAACAAAACAAAAAGTATAGCAACTAAGAAATATTTTACAGAGAAAGGGATACGTGCATTTCCGACAGATTCGATACCGCATTCGAAGTTTTTATCTTTGATTTCAGATTTCCGACTAGGGCCTAGTTTTCCCGAAACTACGATGGTCCCTGCTACAAATCCTACAGCTAATAGTAGCTGCATTAAAATAGGGAAATAACTGAGTTGATCTGATTGCATATTTATAAATTTTTACTTAAAAATAAGCTACAAAGATAACTCTCGGGTAGATAAAACACAAGTTTAATATAGAATTATGCCTATGGAAGAGGCAATAATCCCTTAATTTTATTGATTATAAATAAGAAAGGTAAGTTTTGTTTTTATAATGCCTTTCTTTCCGTTTTGGGCAAAAAAAAACGCTTCGAGGTAAATCGAAACGTTTTAAAAATTGGTAGGCAAAAAATAAATTTATATTTTTATGCTTAGATTACTGCTACTTTTGCAGCAACTTTCCCTTTTCTTCCTTCTTCTTCTTCATAACTAACTCTGTCACCTTCGCGCAATTCTTCCGCGTTGATTCCTGATGCATGAACAAAAATGTCTTTTCCTGTTTCTTCGTCTGTAATGAATCCGTAAC
>JAYVGE010000187.1:0-4009 GCA_043772515.1 Flavobacterium sp.
CGCAATTACAATATAGTCTGACTTTTTTCTCCTCACCTCAGGTTTTCTCTTTTCGATAGAGGAGGGATTGGGTTGTATTATAATTAGGTTTGGTATTAAGAAATAAATGGTAGAGAATTGGCGAAGTTATTTTGTCGTTTTTCAGACTCTAACTTAATGACATTGCGCTATCGCTCGGCCGTGGATGTTTTTTTCTGAATTTTAAAAATTTGTATGTTTTTTCTTTTTTTTGAATTGATACGAATCGAGTGTGTTTTGATGTTCTTTAATAGAACTTATGGTTTTGTATTTTTTAGCAGTCATCTTTTTCTAGGTTAGGGTATTCTTGTGCATTGTTTTATGTCTTTTGTAGCAACTATTTTCGGTACAGTTACATTTTTTATTCAAAGCGGCAAAAGACCACGTAGTTTTACGTGGTAAAGGAAATGAAACTAGGGAAACTTGATTTTTATTTTGGTTTGAAAGAATCATTTTCTATGGTGTCGAAGTCAATTCGTACTTAAATGGTATAAAGTATTGTTCAGTAAATGTTTCAAAATAAATCATACAATTTTTCTCGCTCTTTTGCCTTAAAAAAGACGAAAGTAACTTCGTCAAATTTTGTATCCTATCATTTCAAAACCTTTATTTAGTAAAGAATGTCTATAAAAAACAAAAAAAGTAGCACCCAAAACTACTTTAATACGTGAGACAAAATTCGATTGAAGAAGAACAGAGTATAAATAAATAAAATTCCACAATTATGACAAGAAGAATAGAAGTAACAGTGTGCAATCATACAAACCATATTATGTATGTAAGGAACAAAGACTTGGCTTGTGGCCAATGGGATGTCGAACCCGTTTCTATTGGTTCGGGGGATTCTCAGCAATTCTCGGTTGAAAAAGAAGTTGGAGAACGTTATGGTACCAAAGGGTTTGTATTATATGAATGTGAAAATAGATCTTTTGTGATTAAGTTTGATAAACCGTATGGCAGAGGCGATTCTTTTATCAAGGTTGTTGATGAAGAAGGGTTGCTAATAGAAGTCAACGAAACGGTAAAAACTACCGAAATAATGACTGGGTCTGTAGAATTAGTAGAAGTATTGCAAGAAGAGGAGGCCTAATTTTAGATGAGGCAAACGCTTTTAAAATTTATTAATTTAGACCATTAAAAAAAACCGGAATAGCATTCAATGTCATTATGATTAAACGATAAAAGGATTGCTTATTTTTGATTTGCTTGCCTTTTAGGCTTGGGTCAGATGTGATAGACCTCGTAAAATCGACAATCTAAATGTTTACGTAGTGACATTGTACGCTATTTTCGGTTTAAATAGGAGTTAATAAATCGTTAATCAAGAATTAGAAAGTTACAACAGCCCTGCTCTTTTCAACAAAGCATCTGGTTTTGGTTCTTGTCCTCTAAATCGTTTGTACAAAATCATAGGATGCTCTGAGCCTCCTTTTGAAAGGATGTTCTCTTTAAATTTTTCGGCGATTTCTTTGTTGAAAATACCTTTTTCTAAGAAATAGTCAAAAGCATCGGCATCGAGTACTTCTGCCCATTTGTAACTGTAATAACCGGAAGAATATCCGCCTTGAAAAATATGCGAAAAAGCGGTGCTCATCGCATTATCTTTTACGTCAGGATACAATTGAGTGTCTGCAAATTGTTCGGTTTCAAATGTTTTTAAGTCGGTAATGTTTGTTGGGTCTTGCCCATGCCAAGCCATGTCCAACAATCCAAAACTCAATTGGCGCATCGTAGCTAAGCCTTCTTGAAAACTCGCACTCTCTTTTATTTTTTGTACATATTCTTGCGGAATCACCTCTCCTGTTTCGTAATGGTGTGCAAACAAAGCCAAAGCTTCTGGTTCGTAACACCAGTTCTCCATGATTTGGCTTGGGAGTTCCACAAAATCCCAATAAACAGATGTTCCAGATAAACTAGGATAAGTGGTATTGGCGAGTATTCCGTGCAATCCATGACCAAATTCATGAAATAAAGTAGTCACTTCGTTAAAAGTTAATAAAGAAGGTTTGGTTTGGGTCGGTTTGGTAAAATTGCAAACATTTGAAATATGAGGTCTTTCGTTTTTTCCGTCTTTTATATATTGCGATTTAAAGGAGGTCATCCAAGCCCCATTTCGTTTACCTTTTCTCGGAAAAAAATCGGCGTAGAAAACAGCAACCAATTTGTTGCTTTCGTCTTTTACTTCGTAGGTTGTTACTTCTGGGTGGTATTTATCAATGTCAAAAATCTCTGTAAATGTTAATCCGTATAGTTTTTGAGCAATGGTAAAAGCACCGTTCAAAACTTTTTCTAACTGAAAATAAGGTTTTAATTTTTCATCATCCAAATTAAATAATTGCTGTTTTAGCTTTTCCGAATAATAAGCGCTATCCCATTTTTCGAGTTGTCCTATACCGTCTAAGGTTGTGGCGAAATCCGATAATTGTTCGAATTCTCTTTGCGCAGCTGGTTTTGCTTTGGCTAATAAATCATTCGAAAACGATAATACGTTCTCGGGGCTTTCTGCCATACGTTCTTCCAAAACAAAATGAGAGTGGGTTTTATAGCCCAAAAGATTGGCTCTTTCAAAACGCAGTTGAGCAATTTTTAATACAATTGTCTGATTGTCTAATTCGTTGTTTTGAAAACATCTGGCGCCAAAAGCAATAACTATTTTTTTGCGTAATTCACGGTTGTCTGCGTATGTCACAAACGGAATGTAACTGGGATGGTCTAAAGTAAAAATCCAGCCTTCCTTTTCTTGGGCTTTCGCCAAAGATCGTGCGGCTTCGATAGTCCCTTCTGGTAAACCCGCCAAATCGGATTCATTGGTTAAATGCAATTCGAAAGCGTTGGTTTCTGCCAAGAGATTTTCGCCAAACTGTAAACACAATTTAGACAATTTCTTGTCGATCTCGCGTAATTGGCTCTTTTTGTCTTCGGGTAAATTGGCTCCATTTCTAGAAAAACTCTTGTATTGTTTGTCTAAAAGAGTGTTTTGTTCGGGGTTTAAAAGTAACGTGTGTTTTTGATCGTAAACGGTTTTTACTCTGGTAAACAAAGCAACATTGAGGCGAACATCATTTCCGAATTCTGATAATAAAGGAGAAACATCTTGAGCAATTTGCTGCATTTGGTCGCTGGTTTCTGCTGAATTTAAGTTAAAAAAAATACTCGAAATACGGTCTAAAGTATCGCCACTAAAGGTTAGAGCTTCAATGGTATTCTCAAATGTTGGAGCTGCTGTATTATCGACAATAGTATTAATTTCTGCTTTCGCCAAAAGAATCGCTTCTTGAAACGCAGGGAGATATTCCTCGGGTTTAATTTTCGAAAACGGAGCGGTATCTAGTTTGGTATGAAAAGGCTGTAGAAGTGAATTCATAATTATAAGGTTTGAAACTGTTTATTTGCTGAAAAAGGGATGATATTTTTTGTAATGTTTTTTTTGTGATTATAAGATATTTCGATTAAATAAAGGTAAAAACTGTATTTTGTCGATTTTTTTTGTAATTTTGTCGATAAATATTGATGATGTAAACAAATGGTTTGCAGTAATTTATAAGCTCTTTTTGTCCCCAAATCAAGAATAATTTATAATCAGTAAGAATTGGAATGCTTAGTTTTACCAAGCTTTGTGTTTACAATATCAAAAAAAAAGCTCCGTTAATGGAGCTTTTTTTTATTTTTTTAAATTCTCCGCTGCCATATTTACGGTATTTTTGAGACCTTCTTTGTAGTCTATAATTTTTTCTTGTATGGTTTTGTCGGCACTTCCAATAATCTGTGCTGCCAAGATTCCAGCGTTTTTTGCTCCGTTTAAGGCTACGGTTGCTACAGGAACACCGCCTGGCATTTGTAGAATAGACAAAACGCTATCCCAACCATCGATCGAATTGCTAGATTTTACAGGAACACCAATTACAGGAAGTGGAGACATCGAGGCGACCATTCCAGGTAAATGTGCCGCACCACCAGCTCCAGCAATAATAACGGTAATGCCACGAGTATG
>JAYVGE010000188.1:0-10000 GCA_043772515.1 Flavobacterium sp.
ACCTAGGGTTTTTCGGATGGCGACTTCTCTCAATCTTCGTTCCATAGAGAAAGAAGCTAAGGCAAATAATCCGAAAATGGCAATAAGGATCACAACACCATTTAGCAATGAGAAAAGGTTTTTCTGTTTTACGTATGTTTCATAGGTTCTGGCATATTCTTTATCTACGAAATCATATTCAAATGGATACTCTTGATCTACATTTTTTTTCCAAAAAGCCTCTATTTTTGTTATAGTTTGCTCGGAGTTTTTTGCATCAATTTTTACATAAATAGTGTTCAAGTTTCCTATCATCCAATCAACGGTTTTTAGATGAAAGAAAACCATTGGGGGAACTTTTGATTGCGGATTAAATAAATTAAAATTTTCAACAACCCCTATGATTTTTAGTTTTTTATCGTTCCAAGCTACTATTTTTCCAATAGGATTTTTCTCTTTCATCATGCTTAATGCCGTTTCATTTATTAGCATTGAACTTATGGTATCCGAAGCTAGTTTTTCGGAAATATTCCTTCCTTCTTTAATCTTAATTTGCATCAAATCAAGCATATTGTAATCAATAGCTAAGTTTTGAGCCTGAATGTTTTCTCCATTATGGGAGAAACTACTGCTACTATCATTTCCTCCGCCAAACTTAAAAGCCCCTGTTGATACTTGTTTAACACCTTGAATTTTTCCTAATTCAGATTTCATCGTTTGATATTTTTCGAATATCAATTCATTTACTTTTTTACTTACAATACTATTTTTTGGTTTAAACCACTGAATAGAGACAACTTGATTGCCCGAAAAGCCTAACTCTTTATTGGCTAAATAAGTAACCTGACTATAAACAATATAGGAGCCTATAATAAAAAAGGATGCGATAGCAAATTGAAGTATCAGCATGGAGTTACGCAACCAAACACCACTTTTACTTCTTCCAAAATTACCTTTTAGTACTTTTAAAGTTTCAAAATTAGCAATATAAATAGCAGGAAAAATTCCAGCAAAAATTACGCTAATAATGAAAATCAAAATAAGCTGCATGTAAAACTGACTCCCAAAAAGGATTAATTCTTTACCTAAAAATTCATTGTAAAAAGGCAAACTCAATTCTACAATTACTAAGGCCAAAAAGATAGCTAACAAGGTAATTAGCACCGATTCAAAAATAAACTGAAAAACAATATTAGTTTTTGATGCTCCAATGATTTTACGAATACCGACTTCTTTGGCTCTTTTTATAGCATTAGCTGTAGCAAGATTGACATAATTTACGATAGAAAGAAGAAGAATAAGTAAAGATAAACCTATCATTATTAACAAGAATTGATAATTCCCTTTTCCTTCTGGCATTCCGGGTGCAATGGCGTGCAATCGGATTGTACTTAATGGGTTTAAGATTGATTTTATAGAACTATTACTTTTTATATATTCTTCAACAGTTATTCCTTCGGATTTTGCTTCTTTTAGCGTTTTATTTTTGTAGTATAAATCGCCTAATTTTTTAGTTACCACATTTGCTTTATTAGGTTCTTTTAATTTTATCATCAAATTAAAATTAAAATTTCCCCAATGATCTTTGTTTTCCAAAAGAGTCTTTCCCATTTGGTTAATCACAATATCAGGATTAACAGAAGAATTTCCTGGAACTTTGTAAACCGCAGTTACGGTTAAAATCGTATTATCATAATTTATATGTTTCCCAATTGGATTTTCTTCTCTAAAAAATAATTTAGCCGTTTCTTGGTTCATCGCTACGCTATTCTCTTTTTGTAAAGCAGTACCTATATTTCCTTCGACACTTTCAAATGGGAATAACTCAAAAAAATCGTTTTGAGTGTTAAAAGTTTTATTTAGATTATATTTTTTTCCTTTATACTTAAAAAAACCTCTTTGATACCAATCATGATAAACTACATTTTCTACATTTGGGTCGGTTTCTAAATAGGTTTCAAAGGAAGCAGGATTAGTTGGCCAAATTACATTTTTTCCTAAATCAGAAAAAACTTTAAAAACTTTTTCCTTCTCAGGATTCCAATCGTCATAGGAATGCTCATCATTCCAATACAGAATTGCAAAAATTACGCCCGCAATTCCAATGCCTAATCCTAGTACATTGAGAAACGAAAATAGTTTGTTTTGCTTGAAATGGTAAATAAATATCTTTATCCAGTTGTGTATCATAGTTCTTAATTATTTTTATGGGTATTGATTGATGCGAATAAGGACTACAGAAAAAGTCCTTTGCAAAGCAACTCAAACAGGATGATAAGCAGGGCTGTTATAATTTTTGTCATAATGGTTATACTTTAAAAACATCTACATTTCGTTGATTTACTTTTTCAGAAAAAACAACTCCATCTTTCATGTGAATGGTTCTTTGCGAAAAAGAGGCATCATAATGGGAATGGGTAACCATCAAAATAGTGGTACCTTTGGCATGTAAATCGGTTAAAAGTTCCATCACTTCATTGCCATTTTTACTATCTAGGTTTCCTGTTGGCTCATCGGCTAGAATAATTTTTGGGTCATTTACCAATGCTCTTGCCACAGCCACTCTTTGTTGTTGTCCTCCTGATAGTTGTTGCGGAAAATGTTTGAGTCGATGCGAAATATTTAATTTTTCGGCAATCGCTTCGACTTTGTGTTTTCTTTCGGTCGTTTTTACATTGTTGTATAGCAAAGGCAATTCGATATTGTCGTAAACCGAAAGTTCATCGATGAGGTTGAAATTCTGAAAAATAAATCCAATGTTTTCTTTGCGAACATGGGCTCTTCCTTTTTCTTTCAATCCAATCATTTCTTGGTTTAACAACCTATAACTTCCGCCAGAAGCACTGTCTAAAAGTCCGATTATATTTAGAAAAGTAGATTTTCCGCAACCCGACGGTCCCATTATCGAAAGAAAATCGCCTTCGTTAATTTGTAAATCAATACCGCTCAAGGCAGCTGTCTCTAATTCTTCTGTTCGAAAAATCTTTGTTAGGTTTTGTATTGTTATCATATTTAAGTCATTGCGAGGAACAAAGCAATTTCATTTTGCAAGGCCTCTGGTTAGATGTTATTTGTTATTTCGGCAAATGAGAAATCCGCTTTAGGTAGGTAATAATATAGGATTATTTTTTGTATTAATGACTGCTTAGATGGGCTACTGTACACCGCTAACGGATAACTCTTCAACATCTTTATAGTCTGTATACGAAGAAGTGATGACGCTTTCTCCTTCTTTCAATCCCTCTAAAATTTCATAATACAGGGGGTTTTCTCGCCCTAATTTAATGGTTCTTCTTTCGGCTTTGTTTTCTTTTAAAACAAAAATCCATTTTCCGGCTGTTTCTTGGGCAAAGCTTCCTTTTTGCAATACCAAAATTTTATTTTTTTCGGATAAAATCAGTTTCACTCCAAAACTCAATCCGTCTTGCAAAGCCAAATATTTCTTAGAATCAAACGTCAATTCAACCTCAAAACGACCTCCTTTTACTTCTGGAATTACTTTTAGCACCGTAACTTTTAGTGGTTGCCCTTTGTATTCAATTTGTCCTTTTAGACCTTCATGGACTTTTTCTAAATAAAATTCGTCTACTTGTGCTACCAATTTATAGCCTTGCCGCGAATCTATTTTTCCGATGCTTTCTCCCGCCTGATATGTTTTTCCCAATATAGGTTCGAAGGACGTTAATCGACCCGATTCTGGAGCTATTATCAAAAAGTTTTTCTTATTATTTCTGAGGATTTCCAGACTCATTTCCATCGTTTGAATCGACCGGTTGATTTGTGAAATTTGCAATTGATTCGTTTGTTTCTCTTTTTGAATACTGCGCTGAATGTTATTTTTTCGTTCTTCCTGAAAGCGTAAACTCTCTTTAAATGAATTCCAGTCGTTTCTAGAAATCACGTCTTTTTCGAACAATTTTTTGTTCATTTCTGCCAATCTTTTGGCATCGTTGTAATCGTGCTCTATCAAAACAAAATCTTTAGTTAGATTCAATTCTTGGTTTCTAATGTTGAGTTTCCCGGAATTCAAATTATTAATTTGCTCAATAATGGCGGTCTCCTGAGTCAAATAATTGAGTTCGGTGTTCGGATTATACATTCTTGCCAAGGATTGACCTTTGACTACTATGGCGCCATTTTCGACAAAAATTTCTTTGACCGAACCGCCCTCTACAATATTGACGAGCATGACATTCAAAGGTTCTACTTTGGCTTGAAACACCATAAAATCTTCAAAAAAAGTTTTTTCTACTGTCTTTACTATAAGTTCTTCCTGCTTTACAGTAAGACTTCTTTTTTTGTTTAACGAAAAAATAACTGAGGCAGACAGCACTAAAAAGAGTGTAATTCCTATTGTTAAGTAACGAAATTTTCTATTTTTGCGGGGAATTACTTTGTCCATATTTATTAATAATTTACTGATTATCAATAGGTAATACTGTGCCAAAAGAATTATAATTAGTAACGTATTGATTTATAAAGGGATTTAAAAACAACTCTAAAAAGAAGTGTTCGAAAATGAACAGTTGGGTGTTCGGTAGTGAACAAAAACAAATCTTATGCGAAAAAAACAAGCCAATATATTAGTTGTCGATGATCAAGAAGAAATTATTTTTTCGGTAAAAATGATTCTAAAAAAGCATTTCGAGTTCATTTTTACAACAAACAATCCAAAAAAAATACTTTCAATCCTTGGCGAAACTCCAATAGATGTTGTTTTATTAGACATGAATTATCGCATTGGTTACGAAGATGGTCGAGAAGGGATTCATTGGCTAAAAGAAATAAAAACACTATCGCCACATACTATTGTAATTCTAATGACCGGTTTCGGTAAAATAGAAACTGCGGTTGAAGGCATAAAAATTGGGGCTTTTGATTATGTTCTAAAGCCTTGGAACAACGAAAAACTGTTGGCAACAATTGATAATGCGGTTAATGAAAGCCGAAGAAAAGCAAAAAACACAATAGCAAAACCAGAAGTAAAAAGATATTTTTTAGGAACTTCTCAAAAAATACAACAAGCTTATTCTATTGCAGAAAAAGTAGCCAAAACCGATGCCAATGTGCTCATTTTGGGAGAGAACGGAACTGGTAAATTTGTTTTTGCAGATTATATTCATCAAAATTCTAAACGAAAAGACCAGCCTTTTGTACACGTAGATTTGGGCTCCTTGAGTGATACTCTTTTTGAAAGTGAACTTTTTGGTTATGCCAAAGGAGCCTTTACAGATGCCAAAATAGATACCGCAGGAAGATTTGAAACCGCTGCTGGTGGCACACTATTTCTGGATGAAATTGGTAATATTCCGTTGTATTTACAGGCAAAATTATTACATGTTTTACAGACAAAAACGGTTACACGATTGGGAGAAAGCAAAGCCCGTTTGTTGAACGTAAGAATAATAGCTGCCACAAATAGTGATATAAAAACCGAAGTAAAAAACAAAAACTTTCGAGAAGATTTATTGTATCGCATCAATACGATGGAGATCAATTTGCCCGCATTACGAGAACGAAAAGAAGATATTTTTCCCATGGCGCTTTTTCTATTGACCCAAATAAGCGAAAAATACAATCAAAATAATTTGAGTTTTCAAAACAATGTTGCCGTGTATTTAGAGAAATATCCTTGGAGAGGAAATATACGAGAAATGGAAAATAAAATTGAAAGAGCCATTATTTTATCAGAGAACAATATGATTTCTGTCACGGATTTGGACCTTCTGGATTTTGAAAATTTTGAGACCAATGAAGAAAATCCATTATCGGATATGGAAAAAAAGGTCATCGAAAAAACATTGTTCAAAAACAACGGAAACATCAGTAAAACAGCAGATGAGTTAGGTTTGTCTCGAGCGGCTTTGTACCGAAGAATAGAGAAGTATGATTTGAAGAATAACGAATAATGAAATCGGTATGATTCGAAATTTTCAATAATAATGAACAATAACGGTTTTATATTCCTAACAAGCATAAACAGCAAGATATGAAAAAATGGAATTCCTATAATCCCTTGTTCTCTAGAGTTTTTCTAGTGGTAGCCTTACTAATGTTGTCCTTTTTCTGTATAGAAAAACAATTACCATACAGCGGACTCTTTGTTTTGTTACTGGCTCTTTTAGTTTGCACAGAAATCTATTTTTTTATTAGAAGCAAATTACTTTTCTACGACAAAATTATTCTTTCGATACTTCAAAACGATTTTTCGGCTAGTTTTAAGGAAGAGTCTAAAACAGGAGATTTTAAAAACGCATACCTTTTGTACGATTCTTTGAAAGAAAAACAACACGAGCAAACTTCCAAAGAATTGATTTATCGTTCCATTTTAAACAATATAGATACCAGCGTTTTAATTTTAGAAAAAGAGACTACCGATTGGAGTGTTTTTTTGATGAATGATTGCTTTTCTTCTTTATTTAATGTCCCCAAAGTAAGTAAATGGGAGTACCTAAAAAACTATCTTCCGTCCCTTTGTCAAGAAATTGAAAGCGCAGGGTTTAGTGAATTAAAAACGGCGATAAACATCAAAATAGAGCAACAAGATTCGCAAACATTTATATTACAAACGTCCTTGACAAAATCGTTGAACAAAGACTATTTTATCATCTTATTAGACAGTATTCAGCGTGTTATTGAGAAAAAAGAGAAGGAAGCTTGGATTAATTTAATGAAAATCATTTCGCATGAGTTGATGAATTCATTAACACCAATTCGGTCGCTTTCGCAAAATTTGTTACATATCGTAGATCAAAAAGATTTAAACGAAGAAGATTTTGAGGATATTAGAGAAAGTCTCTCTACTATTATTAACAGAAGCGATCATTTGCAGTTTTTTGTCGAAAATTATCGAAAATTAACCATGTTACCCACTCCAGACAAAAAGCCAACATCAATTAAGGCACTTTTTGATGCTTGTTTAAAAATAATGTCCCCTATTTTAAAAACAGAAAATATAGGGGTCATCAACGAAATAGATCGTTTCAAAATGATTCTCATAGACAGAAACCAAATAGAGCAAGTAATCATCAACTTAATAACCAACAGTGTTTTTGCATTAAAAGACAGCGTGAAAAAGGAAATATTTCTATCGACTACTACAGAAAACAACCGCTTTTTTATCACCATTTCTGATACTGGAAAAGGGATTGAAGCCGAAATTAGGGATAAAATATTTCAGCCTTTTTTTACCACCAGAAAAGATGGTGCTGGAATAGGTCTTACGCTTTCTAAAAATAGTATTGAAGCACATGGTGGCTATTTGAGTTGTAATAGCAATAACAATAAAACTAATTTTGTAATTTGTTTGATGAATTAAAACCCTGGTTACAAACGTATTTCTGGTTGCCAAAAGTGTTTGTCTAAATTTATAATTTGGTTGTTTACTACGATAATTCCTTCGCTTTCTAACAATTGTTGCATGAGGTTAGTGCCGTCAAAATGGTGTTTTCCTGTGAGTAATCCTTTGCGATTTACCACACGATGCGCAGGGACATCCTCTAGGTTATGTGCCGCATTCATTGCCCAACCTACCATTCTTGCCGATCGAGCCGTTCCTAATGCCTTTGCAATGGCACCGTACGAGGTCACTTTTCCATAAGGAATTTGTCTCACTAGTACATATACTCTTTCAAAAAAATTATCTTCGGACATAGTTTAGAATTTAATAAAAAAAGAAGGCTACTCTTTTGGTTTTAGCCAATCTGAGTCAGCCACGTTCCATCGACAATGATGGTCTCGTTAGCAACTTCCTCTCAAAGTCCCCAAATTCACTTTCTTTAAATTTGTGGTAGGAGCAAACAAGCAAACAAATTACACCCAATAATACTTAATTATATTGAGCAGTGTAAGAATCGCAATCAAACCCGTTATGCTACCTATGATTGTATTCATATTTTTCATAATCCAATCGGCTTTGTTTTCTATTTTTTTGAAGAACGTGATGTAACAGTAAAAAACCAATGAAGATCCCAACACTACACCACTTACAAATACAAAAATCGAAGTGGTGTCGAATGAAAACAAGGTATAAGAAGCCAAGGTGATACTAACAAAAACATAATAAGGAATAGGAAAAAAGTTGATACCCGACAGTAACATTCCTAGAAAAAACCGTGTAGAGGTACTCTTTCTTTTTATTTTTTCATTCTTTATTTTTGGGGTTTTGGCTATCCATAAAAAATAAATAGTTAGTATTATAAATATTCCAAAGCCTATTTCGCGTAATAAAACAATTATATCTGGACGACCATCAATAAATCGAGCAAATAAAATAGCCAAATAAGCTTGAAAAAAAATCACGGTTACTGCTCCCAAAACAAACCAAAATGCACTCCTTTTTCCTTCTTTTAGATTCACTTTGGCGGCAGTCATATTGATTAATCCTGGTGGAGTAATCCCTATAAAGGCAGTGACAAAACCGAAGAGCAAAGAGGTGATTAAATGCATAGTAGCGTTAAGTATTCTGTAATCAATATTCTGTTTGTAGTCGTGCCTTAATTATTAGAAGCAGAATAGTGCAACAGAACATGAGTGTCTATTTTATTTTGAATCTAATATACGTAATTGCTTTGTTAATTTCCAAATATTGCTTTTCGTAAAAAGTTTGAAAAGCAGTTACCTCCTCTGGACTCCCTTCGTTTACATATACATTATGATTGGCATAAAGTACTTCGTGCCCCTCGCCATGCAATAATCCTAGGGTATAACCGTGCATAAATTCGCTATCGGTTTTTAGATTTACGACACCCTCTTTTTTCAAAACTTTTTTGTACAATTGCAGGAATTCAGAATTGGTCATTCTGTGCTTGGTACGTTTGTATTTTATTTGCGGATCTGGAAAAGTAATCCAAATCTCATCGACTTCGTTCTCTGAAAAAACATGATTAATCAATTCGATTTGAGTCCGAATAAACGCCACATTGTACAGCCCATTGTCTACCGCTGTTTTGGCGCCACGCCAGAAACGAGCGCCTTTGATGTCGATACCAACGAAGTTTTTATTAGGATATTTTTCGGCCAATCCGACAGAATATTCTCCTTTTCCGCAACCTAATTCCAACACCAACGGATTATCGTTTTTGAAGAAATCAGAGTTCCATTTTCCTTTCAACGGAAATAAATCGCCTACTACTTCTTCTCTTGTTGGTTGAAAAACGTTATCGAATGTTTCGTTTTCTTTGAACCTTTTTAATTTATTTTTACTTCCCACGATTTTTCAAATATTTTTGCAAAATTAAGAAAATATATAGCAACGAAGGCCGTAGCGACGAAAAATCGAAAAAATGATTTCTAAAATAGTCTTTCAGCAGTAAACTTCGGGAGTAATTACTTCTTTTTTTCTAGTATTTTTATCAATTCGGCTTCAACTGGTGCCTTAATTTCAATAACAGCATTAGAGTTGTCATTGGGTACAGTCATCGACAAGACATAGTGTTTTATTTTCCATTCTTTTCCGATTTTTACGAGTACACCCGATCCTCTGCAAATTTTCATTTGGGTATTGAGTAGCTCATCAAACCAAGCTATTTTTTCCGATTTATCAAAATAGACATGGCGTTCTATAGCGGTAAAACGCCAGGCTTTCCCTTTGTCAAAATGGGGTTTTGCATAGGTTTCAAAATCGGCTCTATTCCAGTTTTCAGTAGCATCGGTACCAATAAAAACAGCGTCTTGTGTCATCAAGCCAAAATAGTTGTTGTAATTAGCTTGAGCTGCAGCTAGATGCCATTGATCGAGTGTTTGGTTAACGTTTTGTAATGAATTTGAGGGTGCGTTTATCAAAGTGCTTTTGCAGCTCCACAAACAAATGCCGAATAGAATAAGGACTGTTTTTTTCATTTGTTGTTTTTTATTGTTTTTAAGGATAATTCGCATATCATAAATTGGTGTTTGTGATCAATTTATGGTTATGCTTATTTCGTATTTAGATATTATACCATTTAAGTTTAGAATTTATTGTAAAATGAAATAGATATTTTTTAAAGAAAGGAAAAAAGAATGTTTTATTACGGTAAATTCT
>JAYVGE010000189.1:0-3993 GCA_043772515.1 Flavobacterium sp.
AACACTTCGCTCTTTTGGGTCTGCTTCTGGGATTTTTACACCTGCTTCTACTGCATCCAAAGCACGTCCGTTTCTTTTTAATATTTTCCAAGCAGCTGCATTGGCTTCTATTCCGAATCGCCATGTGGAAAGCACAATAGGTTTCTTTCCTTTTTTTGGTAACACCGGTTTTTGTTCCTTTGGTTCTCCTTTGAAAGATTGTAAGGCTACTGCAACAGAAGCTATCGCTGCCGTTTTTATAAAATTTCTACGGTTTGTCATATTCTATTTTTTTATTAAATTGTATATGCTTTTTATACTAGATTTCTTTTTTTTCTTTATTAAATACCACAAAACAAACCCTTTAATCAGAATAAAAACACACCCACAACCCCTCTCAAGAGGAGAATATGACCCTGTTAACATTAAAAATTTAGTAGATTTTATGCAAAGCAAGTCAAATTAAATATAATCCTGTTTACAAAAAATCGACTAGTAGGATTAAAGAAAATAAAGTCCGTCCAGATAGTAAATTTACTAAAAAAGTTATAATGAGTAAAGCAAACTTGTGGCTCCCAATAAAGCAGCTACTTCATTATCTGTAGAAACCGAAACAATGGCTTCGGTACCTGTTTCATTTATTTTTTTATAAAAAGAGGGCAAGAAAAAAGCACTTGCATTGGCAATTTTACCTCCAATAATAAAACAATCTGCCGAAAAATTTTCTAACCACGGAATCACAATTGCTGCCAAATTTGCTCCCATTTCTTCGAATATTTTTATGGCCATTGGATCTCCAGTTGTTGCTAAATTAAAAAGTTCTAATCCGTTGTTTACATTCTTTCCGCTCAAATTATAATAATGGGACAAAAGCCCGCGTGCCGAAACATAATCTTCTGCAATACCATCTTTGTAAGGAAGGTTATACACTTCTCCGTCTGGCGGCACCAAACTTCCTGAACAAATTGAAACTCCTTTGTCGATAAAACAAGCTCCAAGCCCAGTACCTATCGTAACTGCCATTACTCGTTTTGACAGATTGGTTGTGTCTTTAAAAACTTCTCCCTTGCCAAAACAAACGGCATCATTTTCAAAAAAAATTGGAAAATCATTCGAAAAATTAAACCTATTCTGAAATAAATCTCGAATATTTAAACCATAGAAATGTTCGTATTTAGATTGTCCCTTTATCCAGCAAATGCCATTAGTATAATCGAATGGCCCTGGCATGCATACTGCCAATCCTGTCACTTTTTCTACTCCAGATTTTTCTATAGTAATACCAATCACTTTCTCCCAAATACCCATAACCTGTACTACTGGCAAATTAGAATCAAATGACTCTTTGTACAATGAAAAATCAACCACTTTCATTTCTTTTATATCAATAATTCCTGCGGTAATATGTGTGCCTCCAATATCCAATCCAATGGCATATAGTTTATTCATTTTTTATTATTTATCTTATTATTCTTATTTTAATTGGATGCATTCAAATAATAAATGCGAATTTTTAGTATTTGTAAATAAACCTCACCCCTGGCTCCTCTTCAAAAGAGAGGAGTACAAGATTGGGTGATTTTATTCGCAATCAATGGTTTAAAATTACCTCGGCACAATTTATTCTCTTATTCTACCATCAACTCATCTACAAATAACCAACCCGATTTTCCTTCTCCAATATGACCAATAGGACAGCGATTGCTTTTTGCGGTCACTCGTATATATTTTACTTTTTGAGGGGCAAAAGATATAGCAAAATCGTACAAAGCCTTTTTCTGATGAATGGCAATCGGGCTACTTATCGTTTTTATTTCGGTAAAAACAGTTCCGTCTGTTGATCCTTCAAATTTTACGGATTGTGGCAAAAAAATCCAGTCATTATAATTTTGCAAACAGCCAAGCGAAATGTTTTTAATTGTTTTTGCTTCCCCAAATTCTAACGTTGCCACCATATCATTTTCGCTGAATCCATGCCAGTATTTACCAACAGTATTAGTACCTCTAATTCCATCCGTTAAAGAATTAGATCCATCGGCTAAATAATATTCGCTCACAGGATTGGTGTAAACTACTGTATTTCCTATAGCTTTATGCATTACAAAGTTTTGCTTTGCTGCTAGTATTCCTTTTATTTGCCCGTCGACAACAGTAGATGCTTTTAGTACAACCGACGAGTTGATAGCTATAGGCTGTTCGTATTTTATACTTTGTAAAGTAGGTTCGGTACCATCTGTTGTGTAGCGTATTTCTCCATTTAATGCTTCCGAAAAAAGAGTGACTGCTAATTGTCCGTTTTGAGAAGAAGGTTTAATGCTTACAGTAAAATTTCCAGTAGAATAATGAAGCCCTTTTTGACCGTATCCACTAAAATGAGACTGTAACCGTTCATTAAAATCATTCCAGTTTTTATTTTCTTTTGGTAACCACAACACTTCAGACAATGCTGCCATACGTGGAAGCACCATATATTCTAGATGTTCGGCGGTAGTGATATACTCTGTCCAAACATTTCCCTGTCCGCCCATCACATATTTTTCTTGTTCTTTGTTTAATTCTTTTGGGATGGGTTCATAGTCATATACTTTTTTTACAGTATTAAAACCTCCAATGGCTACTGGTTCTCCTTCTGGGCCTGCTTGATAGTGATCGAAATAGCAAGGAGAATCGGGTGTCATAATTACATCATGCTCCAACTTTGCTGCTTCTATCCCACCCGATTCTCCTCGCCAACTCATTACAGTTGCTTCGGGTGCCAAGCCACCTTCCAAAATTTCGTCCCAACCAATCATTTTTCGGTTCTTAGAGACCAAAAACTGTTCTATTCTTCGAATAAAATAACTTTGTAGTTGCTTTTCATCTTTCAAATTCTCGGTTTTCATTCTCGACTTACATTTAGCACATTCCTTCCAGCTTGTTTTATCGACCTCATCGCCACCAATGTGAATGTATGCCGACGGAAAAATTGCCATTACCTCTGTAAGCACATCCTGTAAAAAGAGAAAAGAACCGTCGTTTCCTGCGCAGTAATTAGCATCTACTTTACTGGCTAAAAAATCACCTGATTGTCCAAAATAGTTTTTAGAATTACAGGATAATTCAGGATAAGCAGCCATAGCAGCTTCTGAATGTCCTGGCATTTCTATCTCAGGAACGACCGTGATATTTCTGGCTTTGGCGTAGGCAACTATCTCTTTGGCTTGCTCCTGTGTATAATAGCCCCCGTAAGTTGCTTTGTTTTTATCATCATTAAAAGTTACATCTGTCCAACTCCATGGTTTTTTCAAATCATCAACGCGCCAAGCTGCAAACTGTGTTAATTTTGGATATTTTTTTATTTCCAAACGCCATCCTGCACCATCTACCAAGTGCCAATGAAACACATTCATTTTGTAAGATGCCATAAGATCTATGTATACTTTTATTACTTCGGGTCCAAAAAAATGACGGCTTACATCCAACATCATTCCACGCCATTTAAAACGAGGAGCATCAATGATTTCCATAACTGGAACTACCAATACTGCATTGGTTCTCACCACAGGTAGGATTTGCAATATCGATTGCATTCCATAAAAAATACCCTTGTAATTGCTAGCCTTAATTATTATAGAAATTGGGGTTACCTGCAACTTATAGCCTTCCTCTGGTATATCTTTTTCGATTACAAAGGCTACTTTTTTTGTTGCTACTTTATTTGATTTTAAAGTAAATCCTGAAATGTTTTTAATATAGGATGTAAAAAAATCAGCAGTTGCCTTTAACTCCTTTTCTGATTTTTTATAATGGATAGCGGTGTTTTTATCCAATACAAAACTGCCAATACCCATTTTTATTTCAACTGGTTTTGGGATAATCGAAGGCATTTTCTGAGCATTTATGACTGAGAAAACGAATAAAAGAAGAAGTAAAATTAATTTATTGAATATCATAATTGTTTGTTTTATTTTAGCACTTCCCTTATCTCTTTTGCTACAGGATGATCGGCTTTAAAAGTATATCCCAGTAATTTGG
>JAYVGE010000190.1:0-9967 GCA_043772515.1 Flavobacterium sp.
CCAATGAACTAAATCGAAGTGACGATCTGTCCATTCTCCTGCCAGTTCGCAACGTCTTTCTCTTTTTAGATCGGTCAAAGTTGCTGCGGTAAGGCTTGACAATCCAGCTCGATTTCGGATTTTATTTATTTCTATATCGGCGTTCTGCCCTTTCATTAGTTTTGCTTCTGCCAACATCAAAATTACATCAGCATATCGCAACAATGGTACATTTAAGGCCGTAGAAGGTTTGTCTCCATTTGCATTTACATACCGAATATCTACACCTCCAGAAGTGGTTTTGGCATAACTAAAGGGCTCCATATATTTCTTGAACTGGTATCCTGTTCTGTTACTAGAACTTACAGCATATTTCCCTTCATTAAAGGTTATTGATTCGCCAAAATAAGTAAATTTATCTCCTTTTTGAAGAATCGTCGCACTACGTCTTTTGTCTTCAGGAAGGTAGGCATCAAATAATTCTTTGGTAGGATAAAAATTTCCCCAACCATTATAGTTTCCCCAACCTTTGTCTTCTAGACATACTCCCGGAAAAATAGATCCTAGAGAAGTATTTGCAGCACTTGAAGTGACAGACCAAATATATTCGGAGGACCAATTGTTTCCAATTGTAAATACGTCTTCAAAATTAGGCAACAAGGTGTGTTTTCCACTATTGACAATCAGATTAGCGTACTTAATCGCATTATCCCAATCTTTGGCGTACAAATAAGTACGAACCAAATACCCCCAAGCTGCCGTTTTGTGTGCACGCCCAAAATTATCGGGAGTCAATTGATCGAAATACGGCAATAATTCGGCCGCTTTTATTAGGTCTTTGGCAATATATACGTAGTTTTCGGCTACATTTTTTGCGCGAGGCACATAAATATTGGCTGTATTTTCTCTGTCTTGAATGGGAATACCTGCGCGATGATCGCCATAACGATAGGCTAATTCTAAGTGCATTACTGCATGATTGAAGTAGGCTTCGCCTAGCATTTTGTTTTTGGCAGCATCCTCTATAGCAATGTTGGGAAGATACCGAATCACATCATTACATCGTTTCATAATTTCATAATGAATAGGCCAAATCGACTTGGTATCGGACTCGGCTCCATCGACGATAAAGTTTTTAATACGTTCCGCATTTTGCCTTGGTTTAGTACCAATATCATCACTGGCATTGTTCAACCAGAAAAAACCACGTCCGTACATATTATCATCCGAGTACAAAGCGTAAATAGCGTTTACTCCCGCTTTTGCATCGGCAGGAGTTTTCCAGAAATTGCCGCTAGAAGGCGCTCCTTGTGGAACTAAATCCAGTTCGTTTTCGCATGCTATAGTCATAAACAACATGGTAAAACCAATTAATAAAACACTTATTTTTTTCATTTTATTTATTTTTAGAAAATTAAATTAATACCAGACATATAGATTCGAGAAAGTGGGTAACGTCCTAAATCCATTCCGAAATTGTTCAGTCCCACCTCGGGATCCATTCCTGAGTATTTCGTAATCGTAAACAAATTTTGACCCGAAAGATATATCCTCACTTTTACTTTATCATTAAACAATTTATCATCAAAAGTATATCCAAAAGAAATATTTTTCAATCTTAAGAAAGAAGCATCCTCGATATAAAAATCAGAAATTCGACCAAAATTATTATTATTGTCTTTTGCCGAAAGCACAGGAATAGAGCTATTTGTATTTTGAGGAGACCAAGCGTCTTTGACATCTGCCAGTAAATTGTACCCCGGAAAAGAGGCATTTAAACCCGTATATTTTACGGCATTAAAAACGCTATTTCCTGCTACACCTTGCAAAAAAATATTCAAATCAAATCGTTTATAATTAAAATTAGTATTAAAACTAAAGGTAGTTTTAGGAAAAGGATTGCCTAATACTACACGATCACTGTTATTGATTATTCCATCCCCATTGATATCTCTAAATTTTATATCTCCTGCTTTTGCGTTAGGTTGGTACAGTACTCCTTTGTCGTTTATATAGCCTTTTGCTTCGGCATCACTTTGAAACAGTCCGGCTGTTTCATATCCGTAAAAAGCACCTACTGGGCTATCGACTGTGTAAATGTTTGCCAACGGTAAGCTTCGTACTCGAGGCGCATTAAGTGGTTCGAGAGAAGTCAATCCTTCTTTGATAGAGGTAATTTTGTTTTTAAGGAAGGAAACATTCGTACTGACATCAAATTTAAAATCACCCAACTGTTTTTTATACCCTAAACTAATCTCAAGTCCTTTGTTTTCTACATTTCCAGAATTTACAATTCGACCCAATGGGGTACCCGCCACACCCGGAAGTTGATCACGAACTAGCATATCTTTGTTTGTTTTTACAAAAGCATCAATAGAGCCTGTTAGACTGTTTTTTAGAAATCCGAAATCCAAACCAAAGTTAGTTTGTTCCGAACTTTCCCATTTTAGATCAGGATTAGAGAGTTCTTTTTCAGAATACCCATAATTAATTATAGGGGTCGATCCTAGCAAAGAAGAACTTTGAGCTAAAGGCACACTAAATTGATAAGGTCCTAAGTTGCCTAAATTACCTATTTGTCCCCAACTGGCACGTAATTTTAAATTCGAAACAATAGGATTTAATTTTGCCATAAAACCTTCTTTAGAAATCAACCAACCTGCCGATAGCGAAGGATATACTTTCCAACGATTTGCAACCGTTAATTTTGAAGTTCCGTCTCTACGAACAATTCCAGAAAGTAAATATCTATCCTGAAAAGAATAATTCAATCTTCCTACGTATGAAATAATAGTTTCTTGTGTACCGCCTGCACCTAATTGCTGAATTAGCTTAGCATTAACAAGGTATCGTTGGGAAGGATCTTCATTATCAAAACCGGTTCCTACTACTTTATAGAATTCTTGTTTTGTTTTTTGAAAAGTATATCCTGCCAAAGCCGTAATACTGTGTTTTCCTATTTTTTTATCGAATGTTACTGTCTGCTCACTCAATAAATCAGTAGTAGTAGCTGTTGATTGTATCAATTGATTGAAATCGAATATTTTTCCTGGCTCGGTAACTTTAGTACTGAATTGTTTTGAATTATTGGCAATACGAGTAAACCCCCAGTTTGATTTAAAAGTTAGTCCTTTTGCTATTTTCCATTCTATATAAGGATTAATCAAAATATTTGAAATAGGATTTTTATTGTCCAAACGGCTCAGATAAGCAACCGGATTAACGACATCACCATACGACCCTATATATTTAGTAGGCACACCGCCATAAACGCCTGATCCGTCTTGTTTGTACACCGTTGCATTGGGAGGATAAAAAATAGCAGACAAAATGGCTCCCGTATAACCATCGGCAGTATTTGCTGTTTGACCGTTTGTTAATGAAAAACTAAGATTTTCGCCCATGGTAAAATTCGGAGCTAATTTGTATGAAGAATTTGCCTTTGCGGTATATCTTTCGGAAAAAGTATTTAATAAAATTCCTTCATTTTTACGATATCCTCCCGAAAGGAAAAAATTAGATTTATCACTTCCACCATCAATAGAAAGAGACAAATCTTGTACCGAACCTAGCTGAAAAATTTCGTCCATCCAAACAGTATTGGTGGTTCTTGCAGTAGGTTCTTTGGCCACATCAAAAGCTGGAATTCTAGGTAATCCTGCATTATCAGTGGCGGTATTCATCGCATCGGCGTATTCGGCAGCATTTAGTGCTACTAGTTTTTTGGCTACATTTTGTATCCCTGTTTGGTAGTTTATATTTACACGTACTCGATCAGGAATCCCCCTTTTTGAAGTAATTAGAATAACTCCTCCCGAGGCACGAGCACCATAAATGGCAGCAGATGCCGCATCTTTCAAAACACTAATAGACTCAATATCATTTGGATTAATATTATTAAACGAACCATTATAGATAATTCCGTCCAGAACAATCAAAGGAGTTTCTTCGTTTAACGATCCGATTCCTCTAATGTTGATAGTTGGAGGTGCGGTAGGGTCTCCTCCATTATTAATTACAGTTACACCCGCCACTGTTCCTTGCAACAACTCTGCTGTAGAATTATACGTTCGACTAGAAGCTTCCTTCATAGAAACATTGGAAACCGCCCCCAAAACTTGCGATTTTTTTACACTTCCGTATCCCATAACGACAACCTCGTTCAATTGCTTCATGTCTGAAACCATACGCACATGGAGTTCTTTTTGTTCCCCTATTTTTTGCTCCATAGTTATATATCCTATGTATGTAAAAACGAGTATGTCTCCGATAGTTGCAGTAATATTAAATTGCCCTTTTTCGTCAGTAATCGTCGCTATATCTGTTCCTTTTACAGCTACACCAACCCCTGGCAAAGGAAGTCGATCATCATCTCCTAGCACCGTTCCTGTTATCGTATTTTTTGACTGTCCTATTTTACTTGGTACTTTTACGCTCTTTACTACCACATTTTTTTCTATTATTTCATATTTTAATGATAGTGTAGCACATATTTTATCCATCACTTGACCGAGTGTTAAGTGATCGACCCTCAAACTTAATTTTTGAGTGTTATTTACCTGAGAAGATTCATATATAAAATGCACATCCAATTGATTTTCTATTTTTTCAAAAATCAGCTTAAGAGGTTTATTTTCAATATTTAATGTTATACTTTTAAATTTGGTAACATTCGCATAAGTATTTTGCCCTAAACCAAAGACCAGTACTACCAAAAAAGCGTTAGCGATAACAATCTTTCGAATTTGTTTCAAGTTTAAAGATTGCATTTGTTTTAAATTCATAATTTTAAGATTTTTAATTGTGTTTATTTTCGTTATTTCGGATTAACTCCTTCTCGATCCCGATTTGTTTATTGCCAAGAATTTGTTTTAGTAACGGTTTTGAAATAAAGCGTGTAAAATTTAACGTAGTTATTCTGGTCTTTTTCAAGACAACATCCTTTGAGCAAAGGATTGGCGAGCAGAAGTGTTGGCTTTGAATAGCTAGGCTATTGAACTTTTTTTTTTACAAAATGGTTTTGCTTCGTGCCTCGAAACTCCTCGCAAGAGAAAAGTACGAGGAAAAAGAAAGTTTACCAAACTCCTATGAAAATAGACAGATATTGAAGTAATTGCACGATTTATTTAAAAACATTTACTCAGTTACATTTCATTCATTGCTTTTTATAATATAGTTATTTTCCAGTTGTTTGTAAGTTGCATTAATTGTTTTACATAATAAATTAAGGATCTGCTGTAGTTCTAATTCCTCTAAATTGGCGTTGATTTTAAGGTTTTCTAAACCAGTCCCTCGAAGTTCTATCTTTATCTTATACTGCCTCTCTATAACAGCTATCACCTCTTTTAGTAGCACATTATCAAAAATCAATGCCCTTTTTCTCCAAGTAGCTATTTTAGAGATATTGACATTAGCGTATGCTTTTAGATCATTACTTCGTTTCTCTAAAGATGCTTTTTGCCCGCATGTTACAAACACCTTTTTTTGGGTAACGGTCGAACTCACCGAAACCTTACCGGTAACTACTAAAACTTCCTGATTGGTCTGATTGGTATAGGCTCGAATATTAAAACTTGTACCCACTACTTTGGTATCCATCTTTTGAGTATGTATTACAAAAGGATGTTTTTTGTCTTTTGCCACATCAAAAAAGGCTTCTCCCTCTAGATAGACTTCACGAGTGTCTCCTTTAAAATTTTTAGGATATTTTAAAACGCTACCCGAATTCAACCATATTTGAGTCCCATCGCTCAAATGAATTTTGGCCAGCTCCCCTGCTCTTGTTGTATTTTGCAAATAAATAGTTGGATGCCAAAATGTTTCTATAGCACCCGAAAAACTAAACCAGCTACCAATCGCTACGACTACTGCAATTGATGCCGCAATTTGTAATTGTGGGTAATTCAAACCTATAATTTTAAACGATTTGTGCTTTATTTTTCGAATTTCCTTTCTTAAATCTGATGGAAGAGAAACAACTTGTTCATATTTATTTGTAGACACAGTAGGTCTTGCAAACCAATTTTTCCAAATTTTTTCTCCCTCAGGAGATGGCTTTCCTTCCAAAAACAGTCTTACTTCTTTCTTCAATTGATTTGACATATAATATCGTAATGCGTACTATAGCTATGTGTGAGAATTGCTATTTTTAGGTAGGCGATCAAGGTTATGCTTTTGTTAAGTAAAAGGTTTTGAAATAAACCATGCCACTACTTCACTAGGTTTCTATTTTTCATAGGAGTTCGGTAAACTTCGTTTTGCTTCGTCCTTTTTCCCTTGCGAGGAGTTGCGAGGCACGACGGCAAACGCTTTTAAAACTTTAAATAGTTGTAGTGTGTTTAAAACAAAAAAAATGGCACACTCATGACACGGACAAAACTGATTAATACAGATTTTTTATTTAGTTGTTACAAACTGAATTAAAATCTGTATTAACCAGCTTAATCCGTGGCAAAAATTATGGTTATTAATAACGGATAATCATCAAATGCAATAACCACTTCTTAAACAAACAACCAAATCAACACAAAATAAAATTCTTTTAGATTGGATCGCATAAATTTGAGCGCATAAGCAATATGATATTTTACCGTATCGGAAGAAATGTTTAACTCTTTGGAAATTTCCTTATTGGTGTAATTTTTAAAACGGCTAAGTATAAATACTTCTTTGGCTTTATTGGGCAAGAGCGCAGTAGATTTGTTTAATGCCTCTTGTAACTCATTATGGTATATATACTCCTCTGTAGTGTTGTTTTTTGAAGTTGATGTTTCCACTATTTCTCGAATATAATCATCTGTAATAGTATGTTGCCTGATATAATCTAAAGTAACATAACGTACTGAAGTATACATGTAGGCCGAAAAACTTTTTTTTATGACCAATACTTTTCGTCTTTCCCAAATTGTAGTAAAAACTTCTTGAACAATTTCTTCCGCAATGTCTAAGGATTTCATTCGCCTGTACACAAAATTCACCAATAAATCTCTGTAACGTACATACAATTCATCAAAAGCACTGTCTTTACCTTGTTGCAACAAAACAACTAACTCTTCATCCGTGTTCTCTTTAAACATGAGATTCAATTTTAATATTGATTTTAATTATTTCTGTAGTAAAGAAGAATACACTTTTTTAAATGCTGTTGAAAAACACACTCCTTAAAATATCCTATACAATCTATTCCGTTTTTACAGTTTACTATATGTCCTGTAAATTAAAGAAATGGGTAGGGGTATTAAGTTACCTTTTTATTAAGAAAAAAAAATATAATAACAATTTCTTAAAGACACTTTAATCCAAAATTACAGCTATGTAAACAGACTGTTTTAATCCAAAATTTGACTATTCGATACCCTATAAACCAGCTCATAAATGAATATATATTTTATATACGATTAATAAAAACAACATTTAGAAGTGATTTTTTTATCGGATAGGCACTAGTTTTTAAAGTTTTTTGCTTAGTAAATATCTCCAAATAAATCGTACAATTACTTCACTATCTGTCTGTTTTCATAGAAGTTTAGCAAACTTCTTTTCGCTCGTTCTTCTGCTCTTGCGAAGAGTTCCCAAACACGAAGCAAATAGCCCACGAGAAGTTGCCCTTAGTGAGAAGGATTTAAAAATCTGTGCACAATTTTTTATATAGATTTATTACACCATTAGTGTTTACAAACTAATCCAATGGCAGTTCCCTTTCCTTTGCAGAGGGTTAGAATAATTCTCGTTAGACTAAAATATATTAGTTCTACTTTTAGACTTTAAAATAAAAGAGAAAATAAAATATCTAGAACACCTACAAGGTCTAAAAAAGACCTTGTAGGTGGACGAAATCCTGCAAGGTCTTTTTTAGACCTTATTTGTAAAAACTTGCCATAAAAAGCTAGAAATAGCTACTAAAATTTGTACTTTTACATAAAAAAACTACAACGATTTCGTCATGAATACAGCCATAGAAAGCAACCCATTATTAGACCGATTGCCCAAACATTTGAAGCAATTTATAAAACCTCAAGACTATAGCGATTACACCCCCATAAATCAAGCGGTTTGGCGTTATGTGATGCGAAAAAACGTAAATTATCTTTCGAAAGTAGCCCACAGTTCCTATCTAGAAGGGTTGCAAAAAACAGGCATAGAGATCGACAATATTCCTAGCATGTACGGTATGAATCGCATACTAAGCGAGATTGGCTGGGCTGCCGTTGCGGTTGATGGATTTATTCCGCCCAATGCTTTTATGGAATTTCAGGCTTATAATGTCTTGGTTATTGCTTCGGACATTCGCCAACTCGAACATATAGAATACACTCCTGCTCCAGATATCATACATGAAGGTGCTGGTCATGCCCCTATCATTGCGAATCCAGAATATGCGGAATACCTGCGTCGTTTTGGAGAAATAGGTTGTAAAGCCATCTCTTCGCACAAAGATTACGAAATGTACGAAGCCATACGCTTGCTTTCTATTTTGAAAGAAGCCGAAGGTACTCCACAAGCTGATATTGAAGCTGCCGAAAAAGCAGTAGAATACTTGCAAAATAACATGGGCGAATTATCAGAAATGGCACAAATTAGAAACCTACACTGGTGGACGGTTGAGTATGGTTTGATCGGTACCATTGAAGACCCCAAAATTTATGGTGCAGGATTGCTGTCTTCTATCGGAGAAAGCGCTTGGTGTATGACAGATAATGTAAAGAAAATCCCTTATGATTTTTCGGCAGTCAACCAAAGTTTTGATATTACCCAATTACAACCTCAACTGTACGTCACTCCAGATTTTGCTTATTTGAGTTTGATTCTAGAAGAGTTTGCCAACACTATGGCTTTACGTACTGGTGGATTGTCTGGGATGAACAAACTAATCCATTCGAAAGCATTAGGAACCGTAGAACTGAGTACTGGTTTACAGATTTCTGGCGTATTTACGAATGTTATCGAAGAGGAAGGAAGACCAATCTACTTTCAAACCACAGGAAAAACAGCTTTATCCTATCGTGAAAAAGAATTGGTAGGACACGGAACCAGCACGCATCCCGAAGGTTTTGGAAGCCCAATTGGCAAACTAAAAGGAATCAATCTAGCCATCGAAGACATGAGCCCAAGAGATTTAAAAGCCTATGACATTTACGAAGGAAAAACCGCTACTCTTGAATTTGAAGGTAATATAAAAGTGGTTGGAGAAATCGTTACTGGTAAAAGAAATCTACATGGAGAGATTATTTTAATTTGTTTTAAAAACTGTACCGTTACACACGGAAACACTATTTTATTTCAACCAGAATGGGGAAATTATGATATGGCGGTGGGTAAAAAATTGGTTTCTGCCTTTTCTGGTCCTGCCGATGTAAATAGCTTCGATTTAATTTCGCATGTTCCTTCAAGCAAAACCATCAAAGCCAAACATACTGCCGAAAGAGACGACTTAGAAATATTGTATCAAACCGTAAGAAGCATTCGCGAATCTAACGACACAACAACTTCACTGGATATGATTTTTGTAAAACTACAAGAATATCATGCAAAAGACTGGTTGCTGGCTGTTGAAATAGCTGAACTTTTGAATACTCGAAACGAATCGGATTTACTGCAACAAGTGTTACTGCATTTGGAAAACCTAAAAAAACAACGTCCCGAAATCGCGAAATTAATTTCGAATGGATTGGAGTTGATTTTTGAGAACGAAGAAACGACGCATTAAATATTTCAGACACAGATTACACAAATTTTCACAGATTGTTTTTAGTAGAAATTTGTATAATCTGTGTTTTTTTTATCTCTAAAAATTTACACAATCAGTTTTAAACAGAAAAAAAAATCTGTAAAAATCTGTGTAATACCATCTATATTTTATAAATAGTCCAAAAGGTTTTGGTATAATGCCGATATAATACCAAACGCAATTACAATATAGTCTGACTTTTTTCTCCTCACCTCAGGTTTTCTCTTTTCGATAGAGGAGGGATTGGGTTGTATTATAATT
>JAYVGE010000191.1:0-3986 GCA_043772515.1 Flavobacterium sp.
GTACGAAAGTAAACTAAAGCAGTTGAAAATTAGAGCCAAAAGAGACGGTGCTTTTAATATTGAGTACCGTATTATTGACTCGACAAAAATTATAAAAAAACTACACGAGAAAGCAGATCGTGTTTTGATTGATGCCCCTTGTAGCGGATTGGGAGTTTTGAAAAGAAACCCAGATGCCAAATGGAAATTGAAACCCGAATTTATCGATAACATTCGCAAAGTACAGTCGGAAGTTTTAGAAAGTTATTCGAAAATTGTAAAACCAGGAGGGAAACTGGTTTATGCTACCTGTTCAATATTGCCGTCAGAAAACCAAGAGCAAGTTGCTCGTTTCTTGACAACCGATATCGGTAAACAATTCAATTTTATTAAAGACCAAAAAATTCTAGCTTCAGAATCTGGCTTCGACGGATTTTACATGGCCTTGTTGGAGAGAAAAGAAAGTTAGTAAATGTTTTTAGGTTTAGATAAAAATAAAAGAGAAGTCTTAAATTCGATAAAGAATAACGTTTTTATATTTATTGAGTCTACACCAAATTAATGTGAGATTTAAAGAATAATAGACACGAATTACACAAATAGTAACAAATTGTATTCTTATTTTTTTTGAAATTAGACTCAATTTTTTGTTTAAATTTGTGTAGTTCGTCTCAATTTTTTGTTCGTCTGAATAATTATAGCAATAGTATTCAGCCACAAATAGTGTCCAAATAGTCCAACAATTGCAGGATTTTTGTAAGTGTCGAAAGCTAATTGGTTTGTTTTTAAAGGAGATACCATTATTATGAATTGATGCACTCTTTCGGGCAGCAATCTTGAAATACTAGAATGGATAGGAATAAAACGAGAACTTTGTCCTAATTTTATTCCATGTGATTTTTAAAAATAGTATTCAATATATGCTTGCAGACGGAATTGCTTTCTATTTTATTTGGCATAACTACTTTACTCATAAATACAGGTTTGTCGCCATCACTTTTCGGAATACATCCATGAGACCCATTGACCAATGTGGCGTCTAATGGGATAACATTCATAAGTGTACGAAATCCCAACTTTTTTCTAATTAATTTTAAAACAATGCGAGGCAAAATGAATTTCTTTTTAGAATCTAAAAACAATTCTACAGGATCATAACCCGTTTTTTTATGAATTTCTACCGTTCGAGCAAAATCAGGAGCTTTACTGTCATCCAACCAATAATAATAGGTAAACCAACTATCTTGTTCTGCTATAAGAATAAGATCTCCTGATCGTTCGTGATTGAGATGGTGTTCTTTTTTTCCTTCATTATCCAACACCTTTGCTACTCCAGGTATTTTTTCGAGTAGATTTTTGAGTTCGGGAAGATTGTTTTTGTCTTTTACATATAGGTGTGCTATTTGATGATCTGCGAGTGCAAAGGCTTTGCACTCGCCAGTATCTAATAATTCTAATCCTCGTTCTTCTCTGATCTGCAAATAGCCTTGGGTACGCAGGAACCTATTGATATGTATAGGGTTAGTTACCTTGGTAATACCGTATTCAGATAAAACAATGGGTTGCACTCCTTTGCTTTCAAAAAATTCAATCAAATCTTTACATACTTCATCGATAGCTTTTACTGCTGCATTAATTTTTGGTGAATTAGGCTCAAATTTTTGACAGCAATAATCCAAATGTGGCAAATAAATTAAGGTAAGCGTGGGATTGTGCCATTCATAAACCAGTTTAGATGCTTCGGCTATCCATTGACTGGAACGGATGGTAGTTTTTGGTCCCCAAAAATCAAAGAGTGGAAATACTCCTAGTTTATCTTGCAGGCGATTCCGTAAATAGCTAGGTTTTGAATAACAGTCTGGTTTTTTTTGTCCATCAGCCCAATATTGTGGACGAGGAGTAACCGTAAAATCGGCATCCGAATACATATTATACCACCAAAATAAATTGGCGCAGGTAAAATTGGGATCAATGTTTTTTGCCAAATCCCATATTCTTGGAGATTGTATGAGTTGGTTTGACTGTTTCCACATTTTTACTTCGGCATCTGCTCTATCATACCAACCGTTACCTACAATGCCGTGTTCAGATGGCCACTTGCCTGTTAAATAAGTGGTTTGAGCAGAACAAGTAAGCGCTGGAAGTACGGGCTCTATAATACTTAAATGTCCATTTTTTTTTAGCCATTGGTGCAAAAATAAATCTGGATTTTGGAGTAAAGTAGTTGTGAGTCCTACGACATTAATAACGGCTGTTTGCTGCATTGTTTTGGTGTTTTTATACTCTCTTTATAGTGTTTTTTTCATTGGCAATCGTATTTATAACCCATTCTAATTCTCTTTCGATAGATTCGGTTAAATCAGTTTGCAAATGCGACGGCAAAACCTGCCATGTATAGGTTTCTATTTCTAAATGTTGGGTAAACTCATTTTTACACCAACTTTTCAAAATACTAATAATATCATTTTGGGTGGACTGTAATAATTGGAAATCTTCGATAAATATTGGAACATGAAAATGCGTGCGAAGCTCCTCAAAATCAACACGATTCATCGCTTCTATTCCTTTTTCTAAATCATTAAATTTAAATAACTCCCCCTCAATCGTTTTTATTACTGCTTGATGCAAATAAGTAGGCTCGTCAAAAACACGTAAGCATTGTTGTAATTCGGCAATCGAGCTAGTGTCAGAAACCATGCATTTAAGTGCAGCACTAATTTGTAATTTTCCAATTTTCAGTCCGTGGTCATCCATTTTTCGCAAAACATCTTCACTTTTTTCAAAGCCAACGGCAAAATGACAAACGTCATAACAAAGTTGTATATGAATACGCAGGTACTCTTGTGCCTGCAAATAACTACACGCAAGATTAGAAGCCAGCAAAGAAGCACCTTCTAGAAGCAAATACTCTTCAAAGAAAGCAATATATTCGTCGCTATTCTCAATCACTCCATCGGGTTCTGGCTCAATATTTAAATGTATTTTTTTACCCCTAGACTCATACGTTTTTACCAATTGCGTAACCACCGCTACGAGCTGTTTTGTTGCCGCTTTTTTGACTTGAATTACCTCATCGGCTGTTGTGTGCCAATGTTTATACGAAAGCGGAGAGGTTGAAATACTACCTTCAATATTAGGAGGCAGAAGTTCGCCTAAAATTGTAAAAAGCAACTGGGTATAATTTAACCTCTCGATGCTCGTCCAGTCAGGCAAATGGACTTTATCCTTTACCTCTTCATTATGAAAATTTCCGTACGGAAACCCATTTATAGTAAATACATACATTTCATTTTGCAATAACCAAACTTTGAACATCAAGAGATTATCATCGAGGACTAATTCGGTGGCAGCTTGGTACGAAAGACGCAAACCAATACCAAAAGGGGCATAAGGAGATACCTTTTTTTTGATAGGAACACAATAAGAAGCAATGCTTTTGAAAACCGCTTCCCATGATTCGCCTGCATGAATGTTGGTGCAATAACTCAAATGACCGTTTTGACTAATTAACATAGTGCAGTATTTGAATGATGAAACGAAGCTAGGTATCCAATTGAATCGGCTATTTGAGTGTTGTTGAGTGAATGTACTTCTTCCCCTTTCCCAATCTCACTTAACAACATGATGGTAAGTTGTCCACCCAAATGTTCTCTAAATTCATCTAGCCCTTTTAAAACTTCTTCTAAATGGGTTGTAAGAATTGGGTGAGTAATAGAAAAGCCCAATGCTATAAAACAGTTCAAGATTCGATTTAAACTATGTTCATCAATTTTTTGTGATAAAAAAGAGTACGTAACATCTAGCGCTATACCAATTGCCACTGCCTCTCCATGAGTAATTTCATAGTTAGTGAGTTGCTCTAATTTATGTGCAGCCCAATGTCCAAAATCCAGTGGGCGAGAAGAACCTTTCTCGAAGGGATCCCCCTCTTTAGAAATATGATGGGTATGCAAGGCCGCACAACGCACAATTAACTCTTCCATTATAGGAATGTCTCTATTATTTAG
>JAYVGE010000192.1:0-9962 GCA_043772515.1 Flavobacterium sp.
AAGCAAACCAGGTAAAATCATTATTCTTGGCAAATATGAGCCATGAAATACTTACTCCTCTAAATGGTATCATTGGGTTTATTGATTTATTGAAAGAAACCTCATTAACCAAAATTCAGAAGCATTATACCAATACAATCCAGCTTTCGGCCTTTTTTTTGCAAGATATTGTAAATGATATTCTTAATTTTTCCAATATCGAAAATGGTAAAATTCAGCTTAATGAAGAAAGCGTGAATGTACTTGAATTATGTGATTATTTATTGAGTATCATTCGATTAAAAACAGATAATAAAGGATTGGAATTGAAATTAAAATACGCTAAGGACATACCTGCTTTTGTAATTGTTGATAAGCATAGACTAGGACAAATACTCTTAAATTTATTAAAAAATGCTGTTAAATTTACAGATAAAGGAGAGATAAGACTTTGTGTTTCATCTAGAAAAAAAAAGGATGGAACCGTAGATCTGTTTTTCTCGGTACTAGATTCTGGAATTGGAATCGATCTAAAAAATCAAAATAAAATCTTCGAACCCTTTTATCAGGAAGATACTTCCTTTACAAAGAAACATCAGGGGTCTGGTCTGGGATTAGCTATTTGTAAAGACATTTTAAAGTTAATGAATAGTGATTTGAATATAAAGAGCAAAACAAACAGCGGTAGTGTCTTTTATTTTACCCTTAATCTTAAAATAGATCATAGAAAAAGGGGCTCCTTAGTGACAAAAAACGTAAATTTAAAACCAATAGAAACTGTTGATAATAAGCTTGTATTCAAAATATTGATTGTAGAAGACAATGTAGTTAATCTATTATTAGTAAAAACATTGGTTAGAAATATTTTTGAAAATACGATCATTGAGGAAGCGATAAATGGAAAAAATGCCTTAGAAAAATTTATAGCCAATACGCCAGATATCATCCTTATGGACATACAAATGCCTGTTATGGATGGCTACGAAGCAACCCAAGAGATTAGAAAAATACAAAAAAGACATGTTCCTGTTATTGCAATTACAGCTGGAGTAAAAAAGGAAGACCAAGAAAAATGTTTTAGTTACGGAATGGATTCTTTTATTTCTAAACCAATAGAAAAAATGACGCTTGAACTTTCTATTAAACAACTATTAACCACTTATCTTCCTAAAATAGAATAATAATTTGGAAATTACTTTTCAGATAAGGAATAGAAATTAAATAAAGTGTCCTTGTTGTTTTATAATCCTAAAACGGATGTAAGTAAATGTTTTAAAGGAAAAAATACAACATCGCACAGATCTATTTTTTAAGCCACTAGAAGAAAAAAAGTATAAAGACAAAACGACATAAAATAAGACAAAATGAGTATATTTAATTCCCTATTTGGTAATTCAGAAGAAACAAAGAAAGCAGAAAACAAAATTAATTGGATTCCACTAACCGACATTGCTCAGTTGAATGAAATCATTTTACTATCCAATGAAAAGCCAGTAGTAATTTTCAAGCACAGCACCCGTTGTAGCGTGAGTAGATTTGCATTGAAACAATTTGAGGTAAAGACGTTGCAATGCAACGTCTTTACTGAGAACAACGTATCGGTGTATTTTTTGGATTTGATTGAATATCGAGAAATTTCCAATGAAATTGCAAACCGTTTTCGAGTAGTACACCAATCCCCACAAGTATTGTTGATTAAAAACGGAAAATCGGTTTATGATGCTTCGCATAGTGATATAGATGCAGGAGACTTGTCGGCGAGATTGTAGATACTATGGTTTATAAAAAATAGAGAATCCATATTTTTTATGTATTTTTTTAAATTTCACTCCTTTCCATAAAATTTATCTAGCAGTGGTAATTAGCTAACAGATTACAAAGATTAGCACAGATTTTAAACGAAATATAAAATCTGTGCTAATTTGTGTCCGAATATTTTATTGCTATAACCTAAAATTCTCCTCCTGAGCCTCCGCCACTAAATCCACCACCGCCAAACTCCATCGGTGATTCTTCTGCTTTTACTTCGGGTTTAAGTCCAAATTGTGAAGCTACCACAAGAGTTTGTAGATTGGCAAAAGCATTTGTATCAGCAAAACGATCTGCTTTGAATGTGATTCCGGTTTCTTTGTGCTTTGTTTTTTTAATAGCCCAATAAGTAAAAGCAAATAGAACCAGTCCGCCAATGGTTAAGGCAACTTCTGTCGGTAAAATATGATGATACAATCTAAAGGTAAATAAGGTAAAACAAAATGCTAAAGAACCAATCCAAAGATGCATTCGGTCTTTGTTTTTTAAAGAATAAATAATATAAACGACTGGAATTGAAAATGTAAAAAACCAAAAGAATAGTGCAAAAGGAATTTCAGGACTTAAATCGTTATAGGAATTGTTCCCCGAAAGGTTAAAATTTAATTCTCTCACTACATAATAATTTCCTGCGAGATAAAATAGGATTAGAGAGAATCCTTTGGCTAGTTTCAGTCCGTTAGCATAATAAGGAAAAGTTAGGTTTTGTAATTTTTTTTTAGCAATAAAATAACAACTGCCAGAAAATAACAACATCACAAAGGGCAAAATAGATTTCCCGATTACTAAATACTCGAATGTCAGGTACGCTAGATTTGCCGTTATTGCAAAACAGGAAAGAAGTGCCAAAGAAAGATTGAGGTATCGTAAATAAGCAATACTCGACACGATTGCCATTACTAGAATAACAGCCAAATAGTTTGTGTTGTAATTTTCTTCAAAGCTGAGTCCCACCGCTGTCATTAATGTCGCAATAGCTCCCAAAATAAATGCATCGTCCAAGCCAAAGCCAAAATAGTTCATGTTTTTTGACATAAACTCTTTGGTTCCAAAACCTATAATAGCAAAGAGATAGATAAAAAAAAGATATGCATTATCCATAATCCCTAATCCCAAAAGCGATAGGAATCCACAAATCGAAGAGTACAGCATACATCCTAGAATAAAGAAACCAATTCTGATGAAAATATTATTTTGACTTTTAAGTTTTGGTAATTGGCTACCAATAGACTTGTATTGTTCGGGACTAATGAAGCCTGACTCTTTCAGTCTATTGGCTTCTTCGTCTATAAAAATATTGTCTAAAAGTGTTTTATCGTATGCTATCATCAGTCGTGTTTTTGTTAAAATGTTTAATCAATTTTATAAATCCAATTATGGAGGCTATAAAATAAAAAGGGGTAGTGTAAATTAATAGTATGAAGGTGTCTTCGAAATTGGTTGATTCTAAAATCCTTGCTAACAAAATGTTCATACCAATATATCCGTATAAAACCGTGAAAATAAATAGAGAAATAGACCTAATTTTGAAACTTAAATTGTAAAAATAATAAGTAGCAGTTCCTAAAACTAATCCGAATACCAACCAATATTCTTCAAATAAATTGACAATACAGGCAATACTAACCAAATGCAGCGAAAAAGTAAGATAGACCAGATTAAAATGCTTTTTCAAGTTTATTTTGGCGACATACAAATCCCAAAGTAGTAAACTTAATCCAAATGCCAGTCCAATATAGCTCAGTGCTGTATTGTTGATCATTTCGTTTTCAAAAATGTGTTTTGGGTCAACTGAAAGTCCAAGATATGCTGCCATTCCTGTGATTGCGATAGATAAAACACTTTTGTTGTCAAAATAATAGGCACAAAAAAAGCTGATTATCGTTGGTACTAAAGTCGCCAATCCGTAATGAGTTCCAAATGTTTGGTACTGAAATTGCAAATAGCCCACAAACGTACAGCTCAATATAACAGCGGTAAGCACCAAATAGTCATAAAGCGGATTTGGGAAAGGAACTTCTCCTTTTTTGAAGCCTTCATGATTTTTAAAACAAAAATAAAAACAAATCAATGTTATCAAAAGCAATAATCCAAGTAGTGCCGTATGCCCAATGGTATCTATATTTTGGTAGATGAGAATCCCAATACCCGAAGTAAACAGCAACATCGAAAGATATAATAAGAACTTCAATTCGTTATGAACCGAAAATAACTTCAATCCTCGATACGCCCGAATCGATTCATATTGTTGTTCTGTAATTTGATTGTTTTCAAAAAGCGTTTGAGTTGCTTGTTCTTCAAAATTAGCCATGCTATTTATTTAAGATTGGTCTCAAATATATAGAATTTTTCGCATTGTTTAGTACTGAAGTGAGACTTATCAGGGAAAACGTCTTAACATTATTCGACACGAATTCCCCCAATTTGATAGATTTTTTAATTTTAAAAATTTAATTCCACGAATTCTAAGGATTTGTGTAATTAAAAAGGTAATTATTCGTGAGAATTTGTGTAATTGGTGTCTAACTTTTTTTTTAAAGTGTTTGCTCTGGTGACTTATTCAAAATTGGCAAGAATCTAGTATAGTTTTGTTAATCGGAACAAGAAAAAGAGACTGTCTCAATATAGAAAGTCTCTTTTTTAGTTAAAAAGCTGTTTTCATCTTCTCTTTAATTTCCTCCAAACAAAGGTTATTAATGCTCCCTTCGTGGGTATGTTTGGTTTCTTTTGGAGATTGATATGTACCGTTCTCTAATTGCTCGGCAACGGTTTTGTAGGCATCTCTAAAAGGCATTCCCGTAACAACCATTTCGTTTAAAGTATCTACCGTAAATAGGTAATTGTATTTTGGGTCGTTTAAAATGTTGTCTTTTACCGTGATGTCTTTGATAGAGAAAATAGCAATATCCAAACAGGCTTTTAGGTTTTGAATGGCAGGAAACAAGCCTTCTTTCAAGAGTTGTAAATCTCTGTGGTAGCCACTTGGTAGATTATTTGTTATCAAAGTGATTTCATAAGGTAAGGCTTGAATTTTGTTGCATTTGCCACGAATTAATTCAAAAACATCTGGATTTTTCTTGTGGGGCATAATACTCGATCCTGTTGTAAGATGCGATGGCAAACCGATGAAGTCAAAATTCTGACTCATATACAAGCACACATCCATAGAAAATTTTGAAAGGGTAGAAGCAACGCTGCTCATCGCAAAAGCGACTGTTTTTTCCGATTTTCCACGGCTCATTTGCGCCGCCACCGAATTGTATTTTAAGGTTGCAAAACCTAATTCTTGAGTGGTAAAAGTTCTGTTGATAGGGAATGAGCTTCCGTAACCAGCTGCAGAACCCAGTGGATTTTGATCCACAATTTTCAAAGCGGCATTTAGCATCGTGATGTCGTCAATAAGGCTTTCGGCATAGGCGGAAAACCACATCCCGAAAGAAGACGGCATTGCAATTTGAAGATGTGTGTAGCCTGGCAATAACACATTTTGGTGTTTGTCTGCCGATTCGATCAGTATATCAAAAAGCGTTTTTACCTGCTCTTTCAATTCTTTGACTACATCTTTCAGATACAAATTGACATCGACCAAAACTTGGTCGTTACGGGAACGTGCGGTGTGAATTTTTTTTCCAGCATCACCTAGTTTCACTGTCAGTAAATATTCGATTTTTGAATGTACGTCTTCGAAACTGTCTTCTATTTCGAAATCTCCTTTCTCGATAGCTATAATAATATCCTCTAAAGCCAAAACTAGTGAATCGGTTTCGGAAGTGGTTAGTAAATTAATGCTTCCGAGCATTTTGGCATGGGCAATAGATCCCAAAGCATCGTATTTGGCCAAAACCAAGTCGAACTCTCTATCGTTTCCTACTGTAAAATGTTCGATTTGTTTGTCGGTTGGTATTCCTTTTTCCCAAAGTTTCATAGGAGTGTTTTTATTAGTGAATCCCTGTCAGGGTTAAAAACCCTGACAGGGATAAAATACGATTATTTTCTATTCTTCTAAAAATTTTCTTGTTCCCCGAATGTCCGAGTCCCGATAGAAGCGAAAATCCATTTGTGCCGGTGTTCGGCACAAAAGATTGTAGCAGATAGCGGGATTAGCTCTTCCCTTCGATTGTTCTCAAGGTGCTATTACTTCAAAAAATCTCCCAATATTTTAATATACAAATCGATTCCTTCTTCGATTTCGTTTACATATATAAATTCGTCTGCCGAGTGTGATCGTAGGGATTCTCCGGGACCTAACTTCAAGGATTGGCAACTCAAAACCGACTGATCCGAAAGGGTTGGCGAGCCATAGGTAGTTCTCCCCAATGTGAGTCCTGCTTGTACCAAACCGTGTGAAACAGGAATGGAGGAAGCGTTTAGGTGCATCGAACGCGGTGTGATTTGAGCGGTTAAATTCTTGTTGACGGTTTCTAAAATTTCGACATTGCTGTAACAATCATTGACACGAATATCGACTACCAAATGGCATTCGGCGGGAACTACGTTGTGTTGTTTTCCTGCATTTATTTGGGTTACAGTCATTTTTACAGATCCTAAAACGTCCGATATTTTTTCGAATTGATAGCTATTGAACCATTGAATAATGGACATCGCATTGTAAATTGGATTGTCGGAATTCTGGTGTGCCGCGTGACTAGCAGTACCTTTGACAATGACATCGAGTACCAATAATCCTTTTTCGGCCACGGCCAATTGCATCAAGGTAGGTTCTCCCACGATGGCGCAATCTAATTCGGGTAAATGTCTCAAAACACTATTTAACCCTTTTTTTCCGCTGCTTTCTTCTTCGGCAGAAGCCACCATTACAATATTATGAGAAAGGTTTTCTTTGGTGTAAAAAGAGACGAAAGTCGCCATAAGCGAGACCAAACACCCTCCTGCATCATTACTACCCAATCCGTACAATTTGCCGTCTTTTTCGATGGCTTTGAATGGGTCGTTGGTATAACCTTGATTGGGTTTTACGGTGTCGTGATGGGAGTTAAGTAACAATGTTGGTTTAGATTTATCGAAATGCTGATTGTAAGCCCAAATGTTATTGTTCTCCCGCTCGAAAGGAATCTTATTTTGTTTGAACCAATTTTCGATTAAAAGTGCCGTTTGTTCTTCTTCACTCGAAAAAGAAGGCGTTTCTATCAGCGATTTTAAAAGCGCGATGGCTTCTTGTGTTAGGGTTTTTATGTTTTTCATAATTTTAGCCACAAAGGTACTAAGTTTTTATGTTTGTGAAATTTATTCGTATTTTTTTAATCTCTGCAAATCTGCGAAATCTGTGTCAATCTTTTTATAGTTCAATAGTTGTATGAATAACTTCAGCATTTTGCAACATGCTGTGATGACCAATTTTTATTTTCTTTACGCCTTTGAACAAACTGTTGAAACAATTGTCTAATTTAGGAATCATCCCGGAATGTATCGCTTTTTCGGCTTTTAATTTGGTGTATAATTCTTGATTTATTTTTCCGATTACCGAACTGTCATCATCGGCATCGTATAAAACGCCTGGTTTTTCGAAACAATATGATAAAGTTACTTCAAAAACTTCGGATAATGCGATAGCCAATTCACTGGCAATCGTATCGGCGTTGGTATTCAGTAATTGTCCACTTCCATCGTGTGTGATGGCACAAAAAACGGGAGTTATTCCAGTTTTTAATACCGTTTCTAATAATGGAGTATTCACTTTTTGCACATCGCCTACAAAACCATAATCAATTGTGGGGTGGTTTCGCTTGGTCGATAGAATCAAATTCCCATCTGCCCCCGAAAATCCCATGGCATTGGTGTGATTTGCCTGCAATTGAGCGACTACATTTTTATTGATTTCACCAGCATAAATCATTACTACCACATCGAGCATTGGTGCATCTGTAATGCGACGTCCATCAATCATTTCAGGAATCAATCCTATGCTTTCTGCCATTTTTGAAGCCGATTTTCCACCTCCATGAACCAGTATTTTGTAGCCTTCTATTTTAGAAAAATCAGCAAGGAATTGCTTTAATTCTACGGGATTATCGATGATGTTGCCACCAATTTTTATGATTGATATTGGAGTCATTTTGATTTTTGATTTAAGATTGCTGATTAACGATTTTAGATTTGTGTTCCCCGAAATGTCTATTATCTATTGTCTATTTTCTATTCTCTATTTTCTATTCTCTATTTCTTTCAAAATCTTCTGCAAAACCAATTGAGCCGAATAGGTTCTGTTATTGGCTTGTTCAATCACAATCGAATTTTCGCTATCAATAACTTCATCCGTTACAATTACGTTACGTCTTACTGGTAAACAGTGCATAAATTTGGCATTATTTGTCAGTTTCATTTTGTCTGCGGTAATCGTCCAATTGGGATCTGAACTGATGATTTTACCATATTCTTTGTAATTGCTCCAGTTTTTGGCATAGATAAAGTCGGCATTTTCAAAAGCTTTGTCTTGGTCGTACTCTATTTTGGAATCTTTGGTAATTTCAGGATTCAATTCGTAGCCTTCTGGGTGAGTGATTACAAAATTCATTTCGGTTTGCAATTGCATCATTTCTACGAACGAATTGGGAACGGCTTGCGGTAATGCTCTCGGGTGTGGTGCCCATGACAAAACCACTTTTGGTTTGTGTTTGGTTTTGTGTTCGGCGATGGTAATAGCATCAGCAAGGGATTGCAACGGATGACCTGTAGCACTTTCCATATTTACAACTGGTACGGTGGCGTATTTTAAAAAGCCACTTAATACCGTTTCGGCATTGTCTTTTTCTTTGTCAACCAATTCTGCAAAAGCTCTAATGGCAATAATATCGCAGTATTGAGAAACGACTTCGGCAGCTTCTTTGATGTGTTCTGAAGGGCCTTGGTTCATAATAGCTCCGTCTTCGAATTCGAGTGTCCAACCTTCGCTATTAAAGTTCATTACAATCACGTTCATACCTAAATTCAAAGCTGCTTTTTGAGTGCTTAAACGGGTTCTTAAACTCGAATTAAAAAACAACATTCCTAAGGTTTTGTCTTTTCCTAGTTTCTTATTTTTAAGCGGATTTTTTTTGATTTTCAATGCTTGTTTCACCCATTTTTGTAGGGAGTCTATGTTTTTTATGGATGTGTAGTTCATAGTTTTTTATATTTATTCGGTTATTGGTCTAATTGATTTAACTTAATTTACCGATTAATCAAATCAACAACTTAAGTATATTTTTTTTTAAATCTATTATCTATTCGTCTATTATCTTTAATCTCCTTAAACAATCTTTGTAAAAGCAATCTCCTTCTTCAAAGCCTTTATCATAAAGTTATCTTCAAGACCATTTACAATCCATGTTTCAATATTTGCCGCTTTGGCAATCGCAGCCGAATCAATTTTAGATTGCATACCGCCTGTGCCATGAGACGATTTTTCGTCGCCTATTTCTTTTTGCAACAGCGACAAATCGGTTACTAATGCTATCGTTTTTGGGATTTCATCATATATAGACGATTTGGTGTAAATTCCGTTGGTGTTTGTTGCAATAATCAGAATATCGACGTTTAATAGGACTGCGGTTAAGGCAGCTAATTTATCATTATCTCCAAACTGGATTTCGTCAGTGGCCACCGTGTCATTTTCATTGATAATCGGAATGTAATTGTTTTTGACTAATACATTGATGGTATTTACGATGTTGACTTTGGATTGTTCTTTTTCAAAATCGGAGTAGGAGAGTAGGCATTGCGAGATATGCAATCCCAAATCACTAAAATTTTCATGGTAAATCCGCATCAAGTGAGGCTGACCAATCGATGCCAAAGCTTGTTTTACAAAAACATCTTTATCATTATTATCTAGTTTTACAAATTGTTTGGCTGCCGCAATCGCACCTGAGCTTACAATGATAAACTCGTACTGGTCTTGCAAAGCGGCAATCTGCATTCCAATATCCTCAATCTTTCCTCTCGAAATATGATTGGTTTCTTTGGTTAAAGTGTTGCTGCCTAATTTTAATAATATTCTTTTTTTAGCCATTCTTTTAAGTTTCTAAGATTCTAAATTTTTTTTCTTAAACTGAAATCAAAAATCGTTAATCAACAATCTTATACCAAACGCAATTACAATATAGTCTGACTTTTTTCTCCTCACCTCAGGTTTTCTCTTTTCGATAGAGGAGGGATTGGGTTGTATTATAATTAGG